>SDZE01000536.1 GCA_004173095.1 Bradyrhizobiaceae bacterium | reverse complement strand
CTGACCGATCAGCTCGCTCTCGCTGTAGCCCGCCATCTTGCAAAACAGCCGGTTCACATAAGTCATGCGCCCCTTGAGATCCGTCTTTGATACGATCAGCTCGGACGCCGGGAAAAATACCTCTTTGCCGGTTGGTTTGATTGTTTCGGACATGTTTGACCTGTCGCCGATCGACACGCCCGATGGTTCGGGCGATGGTATTAGAGGAACGCCAGTATAGTGGCCTGAAGGTTGGCCTGTTTAACGACAGGCAGCCTCCCCGCCGCGGCGGCGAAACCGCTGCCAAGCATGTCTATTGCCCCCGCCATCGGTCCCGTGCCATGACCTCGATCAATTTGGGGGGAGGCAAAGCATGACCGTTCTCATTGCCGGCGGAGGCATCGGCGGCCTCACGCTTGCGCTCAGCCTGCATCAGATCGGGATTCCCTGCCGCGTCTTCGAGAGTGTGCCGGCGCTGAAGCCGCTCGGGGTCGGCATCAATGTGCTGCCCCATGCCGTGCGCGAGCTGATCGAACTCGGGCTGCACGACAAGCTCGACGCCACCGGCGTGCGCACCCGCGAACTGGCTTATTTCTCCAAGAGCGGCAAGCCGATCTGGAGTGAGCCGCGCGGCGTCGAGGCGGGTTATAAATGGCCGCAATTCTCGATCCACCGCGGCGCGCTGCAGCAGATCCTGCTCGACACCGCCATCGAGCGACTCGGCGCCGACAATATCCTGACCAGCCATCATATCAGCGACTGGACCGAGACAGCCGACGGCATCCGCGCCGATTTTATCGATCGCGCCACCGGCAAACCTGCAGGCAGCTACGATGGAACGCTCTTGATCGCGGCCGACGGCATTCACTCGGCGATCCGCCAGAAGCTCTACCCTCAGGAAGGCGCCCCGCTGTGGAATGGCCGCATCCTGTGGCGCGGCGTCACCAGGAGCAAACCGTTTCTCAGCGGCCGGACCATGATCATGGCAGGTCACGAAATCCTGAAATTCGTCTGCTACCCGATCTCGCGCTCACCCGATGCCGACGGAAATTACGACATCAACTGGATCGCCGAGCGACATATGCCGCCGACCTATCAGTGGCGCCGCGAGGACTACAACCGGTCGGCGAAGCTCGACGAATTTCTGCCCTGGTTCGAGGATTGGAGATTTGACTGGCTCGATGTCCCCGGGCTGATCCGCAATTGCGCGCATGCCTACGAATATCCGCTGGTGGATCGCGATCCGGTCGATCGCTGGACCTTCGGCCGCGTCACGCTGATGGGCGATGCCGCACATCCAATGTACCCGATCGGGTCAAACGGCGCCTCGCAGGCCATTCTCGACGCCCGCGTGCTGACGCGCGAAATTCTCGCCCAGGGCGAAGTCCCGGCGGCGCTGGAGGCCTTCGAAGCCGAACGCCGTCCGGCCACCACAGATCTGGTCATGCTCAATCGCAAAAACGGGCCGGAACAGGTGATGCAGATCGTCGAGGAACGCGCGCCGAACGGCTATGGCGTCGTCACCGACGTGCTGTCACAGCAGGAACTCGAAGCGATCGCGGCCAATTACAAGCGTGTCGCCGGATTTCAGGTCGAAGGCCTCAACGCAAAGCCGCCGATCGTGCCGGTTCCACCGGTGTCGCTGCTGTCGAGTGCGGGGTGATGCGGCTGGCGAGATCGATCGTATTGAATCGTTTCGATTCATCGATGATTCAACATGTGTGACGTCGGGCTGCCAGCGTTAGGAATTGCCCAATTGACCTATGTCAGGTGTCTAACATTCGTTAGTGCAAGGCCTGTTCATGCGTCACCTGATCAACAAGATCGCCGAGCGCGTCCGCGCGATTGAAGATCGCCTGACGGTTCGGTCGCATATCACGATCGCTTTTGCGGTGATGATCGTGGTGCTGGTCGGCGCACTGGCCGCAGGTGCGGCGTCGATCGCCTATCGCCACACGTCCGAACTCGTCAACATACGCCTTGCCGCTGCAGCCTCGATCACCGCCGAACGGCTCGATCGCTACATGGCGACCCGGCAGCGCGAAGTGCACCTGTTCTCCAAACTGGAGTTGCTGCAGGGTCTCTGGCAGGGCGATCACGCCGCGCTCCGCACGGCCCTGGAACAGCTGCAGAGCTCCTTCACAGATTTCGCGTGGATCGGCTTCGCCCGTCCCGACGGCACGGTCGTCGCAGCCACCATGGGCATGCTCGAGGGTAACTCGGTCGCGCAGCGCCCCTGGTTTCAGACCGGGCTGCACGACTCCAGCATCGGCGACGTCCATGAAGCCGCTTTGCTCGCATCCCTGCTGGCCAAACGTGCCGACGGCGAGCCGCATCGCTTCGTCGATATCGCACTCCCGGTTCGTAGCGCGAACGGCACGTTGCTCGGCGTGCTCGGCGCTCATCTCGATTGGGAGTGGGCCCGCAGCCTCACCGCCAGTTCGGAAGCCAATGATGGCGGCACCAACACCCGATTGATGGTGATGTCGAAACAGGGCTTTGTGCTGGTCGGCGACGGCGTCAATACAAAGCGCTTCGACGACCAGCGCCTTGCGACCATTTCGCAGAATGGCGCGGGCACATTTTCCGAAGAAATTGGCGACCGCAATGCGCTCACTGCCTATTACGTCAGCCGCGGACACCGTGAATATCAAGGCTTGAACTGGATCGTCACCGCAAGCCAGCCTGCCGACATCGCGCTCGCGGCGGCCTTTCATGCGGCAAAGAACATCCTTCTCATCGGCGCCGCCATCGGCCTCTCCGGCATCGTCCTCGCCTTCCTGATCGCGCGGCGGATCTCGTCTCCGATCCACGACATCACGCTCGAAGCCGATCGCATCGGCCGTGCGTCCGGCCCCACCATGCTGCCGCGCCAGCGCGGATCGCTGGAGGTCGTGCAACTGACCCAGGCGCTGCGCTCCCTGCTTCGCCGCATCGGGTTTGCGGAAGAGCGCACCAAGGAAGCCGAATTGCGGGCCACCGAGAACGCGCTGCAGTTCAAGGACGACCTCAGCAAACTACGGCTGCTCGCAGATACCGATTATCTGACCAGCCTGATGAACCGTCGCTCTTTCATCACCACTGCGAATGACGCGATGGAATTTGCATTGCGCTACAGGCGCAACATCGCGACGCTGATGATCGACATCGATCATTTCAAGCAGATCAACGATACGCACGGTCATTCCATCGGTGATATCGCCATCAGGAAGATCGCCGAGGTGATCCAGAGCAATATCAAGAGCACCGATCGCGCGGCGCGCTTCGGTGGCGAGGAGTTCGTGGTGCTGCTGCGCGAGGCCGACGAGCAGACCGCCCTCGAGCTCGGCGACAGGATCCGCCGCGCCGTCGAACTCGCCATCCTCGGCGAGGGCGAGGTCCGCCTGTCGGCTACCGTTTCAGTGGGCATATCGCTGATCTCCGACCGTGACCGGGACGTGCAGGATATGATCGAACGTGCCGATCAGGGCCTCTACGTCGCCAAGAACACCGGACGCAATTGTTGCTTCCTGATGCCGGCGAGCAGCGAACGCGGCGCCCGCGCAGCCTAATCGGCCAATCCGTGCGCGATGACCTTGCGCATCACATTGGGCAGCGCTTCGCCGTCCAGAGTCGCGATCGGCACCCAGCGCATACCCTTCGGCGCCTTCGTTTGCGCAACGACGCAGGCGGTATAAACCACGAGCTCCAGCGGGAAATGCGTGAAGACATGCGCGACGGCGCCGAGTTTGCGGTGCCAGGCCGTCGCGCTCTTCAGCACTGGCGCCTGCGCCAAGGCATCCGTATCGTCCTGCCCGGCCAGCCAATCCGAGGTCGGCACTTCGGTCATGCCGCCGAGCAGGCCTTTCTCGGCACGCGTGCGCACCAGCAACTCGCCCTCCCGCGTGATCACGAAGGCCGCACCGCGCCGCAATGCTCCGCTCTTCTTCGGCGCCTTGCGCGGAAACGTCTCCTGATCGCCGCGGGCCTGAGCGGCGCAATCGTCGTTGACCGGGCACAGCGCACAGGCCGGCTTCTTTGGCGTGCAGATGGTCGCGCCGAGATCCATCAGGGCCTGGGCGCTGTCGCCGGCGCGTGACGGGCCGAGCAACGTCGCCGCCAGTGCCACAATCGCCGGCTTCGATTTTGGCAGCGCTTCCTCGACCGCATAGAGCCGCGCGGTGACGCGTTCGATATTGCCATCCACCGGCATGCATTGGCGCTCGAACGCGATGGCAGCGATGGCCGAGGCCGTATAGGGCCCGATGCCCGGCAAAGCGCGCAAGCCAGCTTCCGTGTCGGGAAACACCCCGCCATGGTCGCGCAGCACGGCTACCGCACAGGCATGCAGGTTGCGCGCGCGTGAATAATAGCCGAGCCCGGCCCACATCCGCAGCACGTCGTCCTGCGAGGCCCGCGCGAGATCGCTCACCATCGGCCAGCGCGCCAGGAACTTCATGAAATATGGCCCCACCGCCGCGACGGTGGTCTGCTGCAGCATGATTTCCGAGAGCCAGACCCGATAGGGATCGGCCGTCTCGCCCGGCAAAGCGCGCCACGGCAACCGGCGGCGATGCCGGTCATACCAGGCCAGGATCTGGGCGGGTCGCCGCGCTGCAGCGGCTTCCCCGCTATCCCGGGGCTCGGCAGGGTCGGTTTTCTTTCGTCCGCGGGCGGAGGCTGATAGGCTCATGCCGACATGTATCCAAATCGCCCGTTCATGAACAAGCCCGGCCCGATCTCCGCAAAACCGCTCTCCGCGCTGCTCGGCGGCGTGTTCGCCGATGCCTATGCCAAGCAGGGTTTTGCCTCGCGCGAACTGGTGACGCGCTGGGCCGAGATCGCCGGCACCCAGGTGGCCAATTTCTCCGAGCCGCTCAAGATCCAGTGGCCGCGGCCGGTGGAAGGCCAGCCGCAACAAGGCGCGACCCTCATTTTGCGCGTCGAGGGCCCGATGGCGCTGGAGATCCAGCACATGTCGGACATCATTCTGGAGAAAGTGAACCGCTTCTTCGGATGGAACGCGGTCGGCAAGATCGCACTGCGCCAGGCGCCGTTGTCGCGACCGCAAGCGAAGCGGACCATCAAGCCGATCGACCCCGCCGCGGTGGCGCGGGTCGCGGCGACCTTGCCCGACGTGGAGGACGCCGCGCTGAAGGAAGCCCTGGCGCGCCTCGGCGCGGCGATCAAGCGAAGTTGAGCGATTTCGGGGGGCTCGCGGTTCCGGCATCCGCTTGCCACATTTGGCGTTTCAAGTTAGCGAAGCGAACTTATCCGGCCACGCCGCCACTTCGGAGCACTCCTTTGATCATCACGCGCCGCCAATTTACTGCTGCTCTCGCTTTGACCGGCGCCGCCGCAGCCATCGGTCTGTCGCCGCTGCGGCTGATCTCCGAAGCATCGGCGCAGACGGCGGCCGATGTCAGCAAGCCAGTGTCGCTGCCGGACATGGCGCTCGGCCCGAAGGATGCGGCCGTCACCGTGGTGGAATTCGCCTCGATGACCTGCGGGCACTGCGCCAACTTCACTGAAACCGTGTTCCCCAAGATCAAGTCGGAATTCATCGACACCAACAAGATCCGCTTCGTGTTCCGCGAATTCCCGCTCGACATCAAGGCGGCCGCCGGCTCGATGCTGGCCCGCTGCATCGCCAAGGACGATGCCGGCAAATATTTCGCCGTGGTCGATATGCTGTTCAAGCAGCAGAACGAATGGGTGATGAAGAACACCGCCGAAACCCTGACCCGCATCGGCAAGCAGGCCGGCCTCAGCCAGCAGCAGGTCGAAGAGTGCCTGAAGGATCAGGCACTGCTCGACAAGATCGCGGCCGACCAGAAATTCGCCAACGAAGTCCTTAAGGTCAATTCGACGCCGACCTTCTTCATCAATGGCGAGATGCTGCGCGGGGAGCAGACGTTTGAAGAATTCTCCAAAAAGATCACGCCGCTCTTGAAGGGCTAAGGCGCCTGCCGAACAGGGATGTAAAAATGGCCGGACGGTTCCGGCCATTTTTTATGGGACATGACCGTGGTTGCGACTGGAACTGCGCCTGTGATCAGCCAACGGCTGAGGCCATCTCACTACAAGCGACGCCGGCTTCATTTTTGTTGGGAACGGAGTGGACTCGACTGCGTTGAGCACGATTGAGTCCACCGGCTTTGCGTCCATCGCGCGGCCATCTGTATGCTCGTACCTCGCAGTTGCATCACCTCCATGCCCGCACGCGCTTCCCACCTCCCGCATTACATCGAACGCACAGCGTTGCAGAAGCTCTGCAGCGTTGCCGAACTCCCCGCCACCCATCTACTGCCGGCCGGCCAGAAGACATTGGCCAATATGGTGCAGAAGGGCTGGATCGAGTCCCCGCCGGGCAGCATGGCGCGCTACCGCATCACGCCCCAGGGCCAGACCGCGCTGAAAGCAGAAATCCCGATGCCGCGGACGGCGCAGGCGCGCGTGCGCTGACGCCGGAATTAACCATGGTAACGGCTCGGTAAGCCCGCTTAAGAAGTGATTAAGCGCTGCCTTTGCATTGTCCTGAAATATTTCAGGAGGTGCTCATGTTTGAAAATCTCGTCGTGAATTTCATCGGCCTGGCTTTTGTGGCCCTGTGCATCGCCGCCCTCTGCGCGCCGCAGCAATCGCGGCCCGACAGCGTGGCGCGCGATATCTAAGCCGGCATCGGAACCTGACGTCACCGGACGCGCCTGCGGTCAGCGTCGCTCATCCGGCCGCAGCGTCAGCACCTTCACGCCCTTTGCCGTCACCGCTACCGTGTGCTCGAACTGCGCCGACAGCGAACCGTCGTCGGTCACGACAGTCCAGCCGTCATCTTCGGTGCGGACCTTGGCACGGCCGCGATTGAGCATGGGCTCGATGGTGAACACCATGCCCTCGCGCAACGTGAGCCCGGTGTTCGGCTTGCCGAAATGCATCACCTGCGGCGCCTCATGCATCTCGCGGCCGATGCCGTGGCCGCAATAATCGCGCACCACCGCATAGCCGTTGCGCTTGGCATGGCGCTCGATGGCAAAGCCGATATCGCCGAGCCTCGCACCCGGCCGCACCGCGCGGATGCCCTGCCACATCGCCTCATACGTGGCCTCGACCAGCCGCTTCGCCGCGGTGTTTACCGCACCGACGCAATAGGTCTTGCTGGAGTCGGCGATATAGCCGTTCTTCTCCAGCGTGATATCGAAATTGACGACGTCGCCGTCCTTCAGCACATCCGTGGCTGAGGGAATGCCGTGGCAGACCACCTCGTTGATCGAGGCATTGAGCACGAACGCAAAGCCATACTGCCCCTTGCTCGCCGGCCGCGCCGCCAGATCCTCGGTGATGAAGCGCTCGACCATGTCATTGATGGCGAGCGTCGAGCGGCCGATCAGTTCGGTGCGATCCAGCAGCGCAAACACCGATGCCAGCAGCCGGCCGGATTCCGCCAGCAGCGCCAGTTCCGCAGGCTTCTTGGTCATGCCGCAGTCGCCACCAGCGACGGCGTCGCCACCCCCGCAGCACTCATCTCGCGCGCCAGGATTTCGGTGAACGACAGCGCCGGATCGGCCTCGCACAGCATCCCGATCTTGATCCAGTAAGCGGCCTGCGCATTGATCGACCGGCACGACACCTTCGTCGCCTTGCGCAGCTGCTCATGCAGATCGTCGTCGATGCTCACGATGCCCATGGTCGGCTCCATATATGGTTCGTATATGGATCGTATAGGTCGCTCGATTGGCCAAGGCAATAAGGAATACCGACCACCGCACCTCGGAAATCTACTTTAGATTGTATAGTTTAGATATGAAGGTATCCCGAGGCGACGGGGAGATCGCGTGCCGGACGATCCGACCAACAAGCCGCACGCCCGGCGCCGCCCTTGCAGCCGCCCGGAGCGGGAGCACATTCGATGCCATGATCGAGGCCCGCGTTGCCCGTCTTGAAGCCGACGTCGCTCATATTAGGAGCGATATCACCGAGATGAAAAGCGTCATCAAGGATGCCGGCAAAGACTTGTCCGATCTCAAGGTCGGCCACGCCACCGTCGTGGAGCGGATCGCTCATTTGCCAAGCAAAGGCTATATCGGCTGGTGGATCAGCGCCGGACTTGCTGTGACGGTCGCGGTGCTGACGATCATGTCGCGGCTTGGGTGGCTCGTCGCGACGGCGCCGAGGTAACTCAAATACGATCTACGCTCCTTGAATTAGGAGATGATCATGCAGATCAAGATCATCGTGCATAACACCGAGGAAGGTGGCAACTGGGCAGAAGTCCCAGCCATGCCCGGCTGCGCTAGCCAGGGCGAGTTCATGGACGAGTTGATGGTCAATCTGCGCGAAGCAATTGAAGGATGCGTATCGGTTTCGCTCAGCATTGCTCAAGCCTACTCGGGCATTGGCTGATCCGCCGGACTTCATAACCCTCCTACAAACAAGCCCTTTTCCCACTCTCCCCGCGCCTTATCCCCCGCAAAACCCTTGGGACAACCCGGGTTCCGCCGTTGCCCCGTTGCCCTCGTCTCGCCATTGTCGGGCTCAATTGACAGCCGTGCCCGTGAGTCCCGGGGCGCGCGGGCAGTGCTTCTATGGTACTGTTTGCGCTCGGGATTCGCGTTGCCGGTGACTGGCCTGAACTAGAGTACCCTGTCCATGAAACTCACGCGCCTGCGCCTGAACGGCTTCAAGTCGTTCGTCGAACCGACCGACTTCATGATCGAGCCCGGTCTCACCGGCGTCGTCGGTCCCAATGGCTGCGGCAAGTCGAACCTCGTCGAGGCGCTGCGCTGGGCGATGGGCGAGACCTCGCACAAGTCGCTGCGTGCCACCGACATGGAAGCGGTGATCTTTGCCGGCTCCGGCAATCGCGCCTCGCGCAACCATGCCGAAGTGACGATGACCATCGACAATGCCGACCGCACCGCGCCGGCCATGGTCAATGACGCCGAAATCCTGGAAATCACCCGCCGCATCGAGCGCGACAACGGCTCGAATTACCGCATCAACGGCCGCGACGTCCGCGCCCGCGACGTGCAGATCCTGTTTGCCGACGCGGCCACCGGCGCGCGCTCGCCGGCGCTGGTTCACCAGGGCAAGATCGGCGAAATCATCCAGGCCAAGCCGGAAGCGCGCCGCCGCGTGCTGGAAGACGCCGCCGGCGTTGCCGGCCTGCATGCGCGCCGCCACGAGGCCGAGCTGCGCCTGAAGGCGGCCGAAACCAACCTTACCCGCGTCGAGGACGTGATAGGGCAGTTGTCGGGCCAGATGGAAGGCCTGAAGAAGCAGGCCCGCCAGGCCACGCGTTTCCGCGAAGTGGCCGCCAAGGTGCGCAAGGCCGAGGCCATGCTGTTCCACCTGCGCTGGATCCAGGCGCATGCGGACAACGCCGATGCCGCCACCACCCACGACCGCAACGTGCTCGAACTCGCCGAGGCCACGCGCATCCAGGGCGAATCGGCGCGCATCCAGGCGATCCGCGCCAGCGAGTTGCCGGCGATGCGCGAGGCAGAAGCCGCCGCCGCGGCCGGGCTGCAGCGCCTGACCAATGCCCGCGATCTGCTCGACCGCGAGGAAGAGCGCGCCAAGGAGCGTGCGGCCGAGCTCGATCGCCGCCTGAACCAGTTCGAGGCCGACGTCGCCCGCGAAATGAAGCAGTCGGAAGACGCCGAATTCGCGCTGCTGCGGCTCGAAGAAGAAGACGAGATGCTCAAAGAGGAGATCATGCAGCGCGTCGAGCTGCGTGGCGGTGTCGATGACCGCGTCTCCGAAGCCGAGCAGGTGCTGGCCGCGGCCGAACGCACCTTCACCGAACTCACCACCGCGCATGCCGACATGACGGCGAAGCGCAACCAGCTGCAGTCGAACGTGCGCAGCCAGGCCGATCGCCTGACCCGCCTCTCCGAAGAGATCCGCCGCGTCGAGAGCGAGATCGATGCGCTGACGGCGCAGACCTCGGGCTTCGGCGATCTCGACGAACTCGCAGCCCTGATGGAGACCGCGCAGGAAATCCTGCTGCAGGCCGAATATGCGGTGAGCGACAACGAGGCCGCGCATGTGGCGGCCCGGCAGACGCTGGAAGCCTCGCGCGCGCCGCTGACCGAAGCTGACAAGAAGGTGCAGCGCCTCGAGACCGAAGCGCGCACGATCTCGAAGATCCTCAACGGCGAGACCAAGAATCTGTGGCCGCCGATCATCGACGGTGTCAGCGTCACCAAGGGCTATGAAAAGGCCATCGGTGCCGTGCTCGGCGACGATCTCGATGCGCCCGTCGATCCCTCGGCGCCGATGCGCTGGACCGATGCCGGCCTGCCCGCCGACGATCCGGTGCTGCCGGACGGCGTGGAATCCCTGGCCCAGCACGTCACCGCGCCGCCGGAGCTGCAGCGCCGCCTGAAGCAGATCGGTATCGTCACCAAGGACCAGGGCGCGGCCTTGGTGTCGCAGCTCAAGACCGGCCAGCGTCTGGTCACGCTGGAAGGCGATGTCTGGCGCTGGGATGGGTTTGTCGCCGGTGCGCATGCGCCGACCGGTGCTGCGCGTCGCCTCGCCGAGCGCGCCCGCCTCACCGATATCGAAGCCGATCTCGAAAATGCAAAACTCGATGCCATCGCCAAGCGCGAAGCGCTGGACAGCGCGGAAGCAGCGCTGAAGGCCGCGGCCGCGGCGGAAGGCGCCTCGCGCGATGCACTGCGCAATGCCCGCCGCGATGTCGATCAGGCGCGCGAGCGCCATGCCAATGCCGAGCGCGAGATCAACCGCCATGCTGCCCGCCGCGCAACGCTGACCGAAGCGCAATCGCGCCTCTCCAACGATCGCATGGAAGCGGAAGCCGGGCTCGAATCCGCGCATATGGCGCTGGAGGAATTGCCCGACACTGCGGAAGCCGAAGCGAAGCTCTCGGACGTGCGCAACGGCATCGAGGCGCATCGCCGTGCCGCCGCCCAGGTGCGCGCCGAGTCGCAGGCGCTGGCCCGCGAAGCCGAACTGGCCGATCGCCGGCTGCAGGCGATCATCGCCGAGCGCGCCGACTGGCAGAACCGCAAGTCTTCGGCCGCGTCGCAGATCGAGACCGTGGCCTCGCGCCAGGCCGAACTGCTGCGCGAGCGCGAGGAGCTGGAAGATGCGCCCGCGCTGTTCCTGCAGAAGCGCCGCGCGCTGATCACCGAAGTCGAGAATGCCGAGCAGGCGCGCCAGATGGCCGCCAATGCGCTGCAGTCGGCCGAGAACCTGATGCGCGACACCGACCGCGAGGCCCGCACCTCGCTGGAATTCCTGGCGCAGGCGCGCGAGGCCTGTGCGCGTTCGGAAGAGCGGATGGAAAGCGGCAAGCGCCGGCTGGAAGACATCGAGCGCGAAATCCGCGACATGCTGGAAGTGGAGCCGGACGGCGTCGCCGCAATGGCCGAAGTGCGCCAGGACGACAAGCTGCCCGACCTGCATGACGTGGAAGTCGAGCTGGAAAAGATGCGGCGCGACCGCGAGCGGCTCGGCGCCGTCAATCTGCGCGCCGAGGAAGAGCTCAACGAGATCGAGGGCTCGCATAACAACCTCGCCACCGAGCGCGACGATCTCGTGGAAGCGATCAAGAAGCTGCGCACCGGCATCCAGAGCCTGAACAAGGAAGCACGCGAGCGCCTGATGACGTCGTTCGACATCGTCAACGGCCACTTCAAGCGCATGTTCGTCGAACTGTTCGGCGGCGGCGAAGCCGAGCTGAAGCTGATCGAGAGCGACGATCCGCTGGAAGCCGGCCTCGACATCATCGCCAAGCCGCCGGGCAAGAAGCCGCAGTCGCTGTCGCTGCTGTCGGGCGGCGAGCAGGCGCTGACGGCGCTGGCCTTGATCTTCGCGGTGTTCCTGACCAACCCGTCGCCGATCTGCGTGCTGGACGAAGTCGACGCGCCGCTGGACGATCACAACGTCGAGCGGTTCTGCAGCCTGCTGCACGAAATGATCGCCACCACCGAAACGCGCTTCATCACCATCACGCATAACCCGATCACCATGGCCCGCATGCATCGCCTCTACGGTGTGACCATGGCGGAACGCGGCGTGTCGCAGCTGGTGTCGGTGGATCTCGAAAACGCGGTCAAGATCCTCGATCAGGAAGTGGCGTAAGCTTTCTTACCCTCCCCCTTGCGGGGAGGGTCGGCCAAAGGCCGGGGTGGGGGTCCCCACGTGACGTCGGCATTTGTCGCACCACCCCACCCGTCTCGAACGCTGCGCGTTCGATCCACCCTCCCCACTGCGCGGCTTCGCCGCTTGAGGGAGGGATCACAGGAGCGTCGCTGCTGAGATGAGCTCGCCCGATCTCCCCGCATCCATCTCCGCTGCCCTCGCCGCACGCCTGCACGGCGTGTCGCGCACCGACGCGGCTCAACGCTCCGACACCATCTCCAAAACCTATCGCGCCGGTGGCGGCTCCACCGCGATCCGCACCGAAAGCGATGCGCTGGCCTATGCGCTGGCGCGGATGCCCGCCACCTATGCGGCAGTGGTCGCCAGCCTCAATGCGCTGCGGGAGATCCGGCCGGATTTTGCGCCGACCTCGCTGCTGGATTGCGGCGCTGGGCCGGGCACGGCAACATGGGCTTGCGCGGAAGCGTTCGAGACGCTGCAGAGTTTTTCGCTGCTCGATGCCAACCCCGCGCTGCGCGCGCTGGCGATCGCGCTCGCACGCGAGAATGATCGTGACATCGATTACAGACTCGGCGACGCCACTGCAAAAATCGCGGAGGCGCCTTCGGCCGATCTCGTCATCGCCAGCTATGTCATCAACGAACTCACCGACATCGCGCGCGCGCGACTCGTCGCTGCGATGTGGGCCAAAACGAATGACACATTGCTCATCGTCGAGCCGGGCACGCCAGCCGGCACTGCCCGCATCCTCGATGCCCGCGCGCAACTCATCAAAGCCGGCGCGCATGTGATGGCGCCCTGCCCGCATGACGCGGCATGTCCGCTGGTGAAACCGGACTGGTGCCACTTCAGCCAGCGGCTGCAGCGCTCCCGCGTGCATAAACAACTCAAATCCGCAGAACTTCCCTATGAGGACGAGAAATTCATCTATCTCGCCGTGTCGCGCGCGCCCGTGGCGCTTCGGCCGTCGCGCGTGCTGGCGCAGCCGGTGACGACGAAGATCGCGATCTCCGCGAAACTCTGCACCCGCGACGGCGTCATCGCCGCCGTTGCGCCGAAGCGCGACAAGGCGCGCTACGCCATATTTCGCAAGCTCGATTGGGGCGATGCGGTTGTCGATAACCCGGTGCGGGAATAATCACTCAGCGACGGCGTTCCTACTCCTGACGCGACTGCGTCGCTCATCATCAGGGAGTACAGCTCATGATCAAATCATTCGCCGCTGCCGCGGCACTGGCCATCGTTTTCACCGCGTCCGCCGCTTCCGCGCAGATGCTCAAGACCGCCGAAACGCCGAAAGGCAAAGTGTTCGTCGACGCCAAGGGCATGACGCTCTACACCTTCGACAAGGATGCCGGCGGCAAGTCGATGTGCAACGGCCCGTGCGCCGAAAACTGGCCGGCGCTGATGGCCGCCGACGATGCCAAGCCGACCGCCGACATGACCATCGTGGTGCGCGACGACGGCAAGAAGATGTGGGCCTACAAAGGCAAGCCGCTCTACACTTTCAAGAAGGACATGGCCGCCGGCGAGACCAATGGCGATGGCTTCCTCAACGGTGCCTGGCACGTCGCCAAGCCGTAAGGACTGATCGCAAGCCGCATCATCATGGCCGGGCCTGTCCCGGCCATCCACGCTGCTTCGACAAGACGTAGATGTCCGGCACGTGGCCGGGCATGACGGTGTTTGCCGTCATTTGCTTCAATACGCGCTGATGTAGCCCATCACCTGACATAGCACGGCATCACGGCCTCCGATGGTGCATCGTATTTCACCAACACGACGAGGGAAAAATTACCGTCCGGGCCGAAGCTCCAGGCTTTGCAGGCCAGCGGCCACGTTCAATCCCACCGATCCCTGCAGGCTCAGCGGCTGCAACGCGATCGAATTTTGCGATCC
>SDZE01000284.1 GCA_004173095.1 Bradyrhizobiaceae bacterium | reverse complement strand
CGGGTGCGTTTGCGTTGGACGGCGGCCGATCTGCCGCGATTGACCGCACGTGAGCGTGCACGCCGCGGTGTCTCACGGGCCGCGGGCTTGTCGTCGCCGACGGTGGTGCTGGCAAAGGATTGCCGCAGGTTATCCAGCGATGTAGTCAGGGTGCCCACCTGTTCGGTGAGCTTGCGCGTTTCGGCCTGCTGCGACGTCATCAGCCGCTGCATGGTTTGCAACTGATCCTGCACCACCTGCAGTTGGTCGATCGATTGTTGCTGAGTGGCCTCGATGCCCTTGGTTTTTTCGACGATTTGCTCGGAGGCCTGCGCGACGCGAGCCTGCTGCAGCCTGGCAGCGGTGAGCCGTTCCGGCTCCGGCGTGCTGCCGCTATAAGCCCGCCAAGCAAAGATGCCGCCGATACCTGTGACCACTAACATCAGCGCAATCGCGGTGATGATGATCGGTTGCTGGCCGATATGCCGGCTGCGTGAACGCCGCCCGGACGGACCAGCCCGCAACGCCGGGCGCACCGGTTCGATGGCTTCGATGGGGGGCAATGCGCGGTTGTCCGAATGGCCCGTCGTCATCTCGACCATGAAGCTCAAAGTCCTCTGGCGGGCGATCGTTCCAGCCGGGAATGGAATCCCGGAGCGTGTGCAAAATGGCAAACTCGCCGTGAAGTTCAACCAAAATGAGGCAAACGGCCGACAGACTGGCTTGTGCGCCATCCGAGGCATCCCCCGAGCAGCTCTGGTCGTGAGAACAGGCGCTCGGCCGGGCTTAATTCGCCTTTGCTCGGGCCTGCTCGATGGCCTCCCGGGTGACGTTCGGCCAAGCGGGCTTGCCGGGGGCGAAGCGGGCGCGGAGGTAGCGGACCAGGGCGGCGGTGGCGTCGTCGTCGAGCGATCCGGCGAAGGCGGGCATCGCCATGGTCTCGTCGCGGGTGCCGACCGGCATGGAAATGCCCTGATGGATCGCTGAGATCGTATTGGTGGGCGTTGCGGCGTGCAGATTGGTGTTGAGCGCGAGGGATGCGATCCGGCTGTCGCTGCCGTGGCACGCCGCGCAGGCGCCGTCGAACACGCGGGCGCCGACCGGTTCGAGGACGCTCGCGCTAGACGCAGCACTGTCCGACGCCGCGATGACCGCCTGTGGGCTTGGGGTCGGCGATGAGGCGCTGTTGAAGCTTGCCAGATAGGTTGCCATGGCGCGGATATCTGCATCCGGCAGCGGCTGCAGCGTTTCGATCACATGGGCCATCGGGCCGGCGGCGGCGCCGTGCTCATGCGATCGGCCGGTCCGCAGATAGTCGTACAGCGCCTGTTCGGTCCAGCCGATGGGGGACAGCGAGGCCGAGGTGAGGGCGTGGGCGTCCCAGCCATCGGCAAAACCGCCGGCGAGATGGGCGGCGCCCTTGGCTTCGGCACCGAGCGCGTTGCGCGGCGAATGGCAGGCGGAGCAATGACCGAGGCCTTCGACCAGTTCGGCGCCGCGATTCCATTGCAGCGTGCGCAGCGGATCGGCGGGGGCAGGCGAACTCGACAGGAACAGCGCGTTCCAGCCGGCCATCAACGCGCGAATGTTGAAGGGAAACGCCAGTTCGGTCTGCGGCGGTTTGGCCGCCGACGCAGTCTGCGTCATCAGATAGGCATAGAGCGCCTGCAGATCGCTTTCGCTGGCTTTGGCGAACGATGTGTAGGGGTGCGCGGGATAGAGGTGATGTCCGTCGCGCGAGACGCCCTGGCGCATGGCCCGCGCGAACGCCGGATAGCTCCAACTGCCGATGCCGGCCGTGCTGTCAGGCGTGATGTTGGTGGCATAGACAGTGCCGAACGGCGTCTCCAGAGCGCGGCCGCCGGCGAACGGCGTGCCGTCATTGCCGACATGACAGACATTGCAGGCACCGATGGCGGCGGCGAGCCGGCCGCGTTCGATCGTGGCCGGGGCATAGGTGTCGGCCGCGGGGCGCGCAATCGGCGCGATCGCGGAGGCCCATGGCAGAATGGCTGCACCGGTCGCCAGGGCACCGGCAAAAGCGCCCGCGAGCGGCCATGTCCATCGGCGCTTGGCCGCCGCGACGGGACGTTCGGCGGCCATGGGTGGCGGCAGCGGGTTCAAGGCTGCGCGCACCTTTTCGGGCGTCAGCGGCAATTCCCGAAACCGCACCCCGGTGGCATCGAAGATCGCATTGGTGATGGCGGCAGCGCTCGGCACCGAGGCCGATTCACCGGCCCCGAGCGGCGGCTCGTCCTGACGCGGCATCAGCAACACGTCGATATCAGGAACGTCCGGGAATTTCAGGATCGGATAGGCACCCCATTCGAGGCTGGCGACGCCGGTCGACGAGAAGCTGACTTCCTCTTTCAGCACTCGGCTGGTCGACTGGATGACGTTGCCGTGGATCTGGTGCTTCACGCCGTCCGGATTCACCATCTGGCCAGTGTCCTGGCCGCACACCACGCGTGTGACCGCGATCTCGCCGGTGACCTTGTTGACGGCGACGTCGGCCACCCAGGCGGCCCAGGCGGCGGCCTTGCCGGGAAACGTGCCGTGGACATAGACCGCATAGGCAAAGCCGCGGCCGTAGAGGATATCGCCGCTGCCGCCATGCGAGAACGGGCGGGTATGCGGCTGCCAGCCGGCACGCTCCGCCACCGCCTTGACCAGATCGATCGCGCGGGGATCGGTGAGATAGCGCAAGCGATAGGCGATTGGATCGACCTCTGCCGCGACGGCGAGTTCGTCGATGAACGACTCATGCGCGAACGAATTCGGCAGCGCCGACACGCCGCGAAACCACGAGGCGCGCGCGATCGGCGGCATGTCGTGGACGGTGACCCGCATGTTGGAGATCAGATAGGGCGGGATCGCGGTGCGATCGCCCATCTGCATGACGTCGGCCACCGGCGGCGCCTTGCCGGTGAGGATGAGCGGCAGGCTCGGCGCGAGATTGGACGGATAGCGGGTTTCGAAATCATAGGCGGCTGGACCGCCTTCGTTGTCCAGCGCGCCGCGGACGTCGATCACTTGAGCCGCCCCCTTCGGCTCCCAGGCGTGTTCCTGCTCGCGCGTGAGCTGGACGCGCACCGGACGCTTGACCGCGCGTGACAGCAGGGCCGCATCAAGGGTGACATCGTCGGCGCAATTGCGTCCGTAGCAACCGGCGGCCTCGAGCCGTTCGACGACGATGCCATCCGCGGGCATGTCCATCAGCC
>SDZE01000356.1 GCA_004173095.1 Bradyrhizobiaceae bacterium | reverse complement strand
CGCGCCACGGTGATCGCGTCATGCCACGCCCGGCGCATCAGCGCGGTGGACTTCACGCCATTGGAGAGGCGTGACGAGTTCACCATCTCCGCCATCTGCACGAAACCGCGATCGAGCTTGCCCACCGCATAGCAGATCGCGCCTTCGAGTTTGATTTCACCCGATGCCATCGAGCGCGTGCCGAGTTTGTCCTTCAGACGCACGATCCGATAGTGGTTCTGGGTGCCGTCATCGAGAAAGCGCGGCATCAGAAACAGCCCGACGCCCTTGGTGCCAGCGACCGCGCCTTCCGGCCGCGCCAGCAGCATCACCACTTTCGCGTCGGCATTGGAGCAGAACCACTTCTCGCCATAGAGGCGCCAGTGATCGCCCTCCTGCACCGCGCGCGCGGTCAGCTTGCCCACATCGGAGCCGCCTTCCTTCTCGGTCATGAACTGACCGCCCTGGGTCAGCTTGCTCATGTCGGTCTGCGTCAGCCCGTCGAGATATTTGGCCTGCAGCGCGGCGTCGCCGAACTTCGACAGCAGTTTCGCTGCGCCGTCGGTGACATTGATCGGGCAGCCCATGCCGAATTCGGACTGGTTGAACAGAAACGTAAAGGCGTGTTTCGCGGTCACCGGATAAGTCGATGGCCAGCCCATGATGCCCTTGCGATGCGACAGCGCGTGAATGCCGAACTGGCCGAACGCGGCATTCTCCAATTCGCGATAAGCGGGGTGATATTCCACCGTTTGGGTGTCCTGCCCGAACTTGTCGCGTTGATGTAGCACCGGGCCGTGCCGATCGGCCAACCGTCCGGCTTCATCGAGCGGGCCGCCGACCATTTCACCCAGCCGCTCGAGATGCGGCTGCATATGCTTGAACAGATCATCGGGCAGATGAATGCGCAGGAGATCACGCAACGCAGGATCGGCGCGGTAGAAATTCATGCCCGACGTATCGGGCGCGATCAGATTGACGATCGGCGCATGGGCGTTCATGGCGGCCTCTTGTGATGGGCGAATGGCGTTTCCATCTCCATCATGCACCCGCAACGCATGCGGATAAAGTGCCCAGCCGGAGCCTCGTCCCATGGATATCCCGCATTACGAAACGGCCGTGATCGTCGGCGCCGGCGAAGGCATCAGCGCCTCGCTGGCGCGTCTGCTGTCGAAGCAGGGCATCCGCGTGGCGCTGGCTGCGCGCAATCCCGGCAAGCTCGATGCGCTTTGCGGCGAAACCAGTGCGACGGCCTTTGCGTGCGACGCCACGCAGGCCGACGACGTGGCCCAACTGTTCAAGGATGTGGAGGCCGCGATCGGCGTGCCCGACATCGTCGTCTATAATGCCAGCCTGCGCGCCCGCGGCGCTTTCGTCGATCTGGCGCCGGACGACGTCGCGCAATCGATCGCCGTCAGCGCCTTCGGCGGTTTCCTGGTTGCGCAGCAGGCGCTGCAGCGCATGCTGCCGAACAAGCGCGGCGCCATCCTGTTCACCGGCGCGTCTGCGAGCATCAAGGGCTTCGCACAGTCGGCGCCGTTCGCCATGGGCAAATTCGCGCTGCGTGGCCTCGCGCAATCGCTGGCCCGCGAATTCGCGCCGCAGGGAATCCATGTCGCGCATTTCGTGATTGATGGCGGCATCCGCAGTTCGGCCCGTCCGGAGTCGTCGGACAAGCCTGACGCCCTGCTCGATCCCGATGCCATCGCAGCCAATTACTGGCATGTGTTGCAACAGCCGCGCAGCGCCTGGAGTTCGGAACTCGAAATTCGCCCTTGGGTGGAGAAATTCTGACCAACTCCGCTGCGAGGGTGACGAAGCGATCCTTCGTCGCCGCGGCGCCTTGCCTCGATTCGCTTTGTCTCCCCCGGCTAATGTGGCATATTGACGCACATCGGCAGCATGAAGCTGCCCGTCCGCGCAGTTTGCCGGTCGAAAGCTTGCCGGGAGATACGCCGTATGAATGCCACACCAAACGCCGCGCCTGATGTGGTTGCGCGCCCTCAAATCAAGTCGCGTCTCGCGGCGATTTTGCGGGCGACCAGCGGCAATTTTCTCGAACAGTTCGACTTTTTCCTGTTCGGTTTCTACGCCAGCGCCATCGCCAAAGCCTTTTTCCCGTCCGAAAACGAGACGGCCGCACTGCTGAACACCTTCGGCGTGTTCTGGCTCGGCGCCCTGATGCGCCCGGTCGGTGCCATCGTGCTCGGCGCCTATATCGACCAGATCGGCCGCCGCAAGGGGCTGATCGTGACGCTCGCGATCATGGCGGCGGGAACCGTGACCATCGCGGTGTGTCCGACCTATGCGAGCATCGGCGTCGCCGCGCCGGTGATCGTGCTGATTGGCCGGCTGCTGCAGGGGTTCTCGGCCGGTGTCGAACTCGGCGGCGTATCGGTGTATCTCGCGGAGATCTCCACGCCCGGCAATCGCGGCTTCTACACGTCATTTCAGTCGTCGAGCCAGCAGGTCGCAATCTTCGTTGCTGCGGTGCTCGGCTTCGTGCTCAGCGAGATGATGCCGAAAGAGGTGGTGGATGCCTGGGGCTGGCGCATTCCTTTCTTCATCGGTTGCCTCATCATCCCGTTCCTGTTCTTCCTGCGTCGTACGCTGGAGGAAACGCCGGCGTTCCTGGCGATGAAGAAACATCCGACCGCGCGCGAAGTGTTCGCCTCCGCCGCCGCGAACTGGCGCATCGTCCTGCTCGGCATGATGCTGGCGACGATGACGACGGTGACGTTCTACTTCGTCACGGTCTACACGCCCACCTTCGGCAAGAACGTGCTGAAGTTGACCACGCAAGACAGTCTGATCGTGACCTGCCTGATCGCGATCACCAACTTCATCTGGAACCCTGTCGGCGGCGCGTTGTCTGATCGCATCGGCCGCAAGCCGGTGCTGCTCACGATCACCTGCCTCGCGTTTCTCACCGCCTATCCCGCATTGAGCTGGCTGGTCAGTGCGCCGAGCTTCGGCCGGATGCTCGCGGTGGAGATGCTGTTCTCGTTCTATTTCGGGGTCTATAGCGGCACCATGCTGGGCGCTCTGGTGGAAATCGTTCCCGCGCATGTGCGCACCACCTGCTTCTCGCTGGCCTTCGCACTGGCCGCAGGCCTGCTCGGCACATTCACGCCGTTCGCCTCCACCTGGCTGATCGAGCACACCGGCAATCGCGCCTCGCCCGGTTTCTGGCTGATGGCCGCCGCGGCCAGTGGCGCCATTGCGGCACTGACGATTTATCGCAAAGGCAGCGAAGCCATGGCGCCAAAACCGGTCACCATATGAGGCACGGCGATTTGAACGCATGAGGGGATGGACAAGAACGCTGGCGTGCTAAGACGTCAGCGTTCTACCTTTGGAGTCCCCCATGCGTCGCCTTGCGATTGTTCTCGTCAGCACCTTACTCGGTTTCACCGCGCCCGCATTTGCACAGCCAGCGCCGCAGCCACCATCTGCGCCTGATGTCTCCAAAGTCGAGATCAAATCCACCGACCTCGGCGACGGCGTCTATATGCTGGAGGGCCAAGGCGGCAACATGACGCTCGCGACGGCGAAAGTCGGCGCCATCCTCGTGGACACCCAGTTCGCGCCGCTACACGACAAGATCAAGGATGCGATCGCCAAGCTGACGCCGCAACCGGTAAGATATGTCGTCAACACCCATTTCCATGGCGACCACACCGGTGGCAACGAAGCCTTCGCCAATGAAGGCGCGACCATCGTGGCGAATATCAAGGTGCGCACCCGCCTTGCCAAGGGGAGCGCGAATTTCCTCACCGGCGGACAGAACCCGCCGGCCGCGAAAGCAGCATTGCCGACGCGCACGTTCCCCAACCGATTGTCGCTGAGCCTGCGCGGTCGCATTGCCGAACTGCGTCACATCAAGGACGCGCATACGGACGGCGACAGCTATGTCTATTTCAAGAGCGCCAACGTCATCGCGACAGGCGACACCTTCACCAATGGCCGCTATCCGAATATCGACGTGCTCAATGGTGGCAACATCAAAGGCATGATCGCTGCGGCCGACACCTATCTCAAGCTCGCCAACGACAAGACCAGGATCGTCCCCGGCCATGGCCCGCTCGGCGACAAAGCCGCGCTTGCCGCCTATCGCGACATGCTGATCACCGCGCGTGATCGCATGACAAAACTTGTCAAGGACGGCAAGACCGAGGAGGACGTGCAGGCCGCGAAGCCTTTTGCCGATCTCGACAAGACATGGGCACCGAGCGAAACGGCGAGCAAGAACTTCATCCGCGCCGTCTATGGCTCGCTGGCACCAAGAAAGACGGGATCGAAATCATGAAAGACCTGTTGCCGCTGGCCGAGAAAGTCGCCGTTGAGCTGATCGCGCGCAAGCAGACCATCGGCGTGGCCGAGTCATCCACCGGTGGGTTGATCTCGGCAGCACTGCTGGCCGTGCCCGGCGCCTCTGCTTATTTCATCGGCGGCGGCGTGATCTATACGCGCGATGCGCGGCGCGCCTTGATGGACATTCCCGATAATGCGTTTCGCGTGCCGGGCATGCGATCGTCGTCCGAGCCCTATGCGCAGCTGCTGGCAGGAACCATTCGCGAGCGACTGGGATGCGATTGGGGACTGTCGGAAACCGGCGCGGCCGGGCCGAGCGGCAATCGCTACGGCGACGCCGCCGGTCATAGCTGCATCGCCGTGGCCGGCCCGCGCCAGGACGTCATGACGCTGGAGACGGGCAGCAGCGATCGGCAGGAGAACATGCAGGTGTTCGCGCAGACGGCACTGACATTCCTGCTGAAGAGTTTGAGAGCATAGACTTTGGCTCGTCATGCCCGGCGAATGCCGGGTATCCACGTCTCTGCCAGAGCATAGACGTGGATGGCCGAGACAAACCCGGCCATGACGGAGCAAGATCAGGCCGTCACGGCCTCGGCGCGGATGCAGCGCACCACGCGGTCGCCCGCGAGTTCGATATTCGGCGGCAAAGCTTCCACGCAGCGCGGCTCCGCAAACTTGCAGCGCGGCGCAAACGAGCAACTCGTCGGCCGGGTGTCGAGCGAAGGCGGCGTGCCCGGGATGGTTTCCAGCCGTTCGCCGCGCTTGGCGCCGTGCACCGTCGAGGACAACAGACCCTTCGGATAGGGATGAACCGCCGAGCGCACGATCTGGCTGGTGGTGCCCTGCTCGACGATCTGGCCGGCATACATGACGGCGACGCGATCGCAGATCTCGATGGCCACGCCGATATCGTGGGTGACGAAGATGATCGACATGCCGAATTCGCGCTGCAGCTCGCGCAGTAACAACAGGATCTGGATCTGCACGGTGGCATCCAGAGCCGTGGTCGGCTCGTCCGCCAGCAGGATCTTGGGCTTGCAGGCGAGCGCGAGCGCGATCATTGCGCGCTGGCGCATGCCGCCGCTCATTTCGTGCGGATAGGCATCAAGACGCCGCTTGGCGGACGGAATGCGCACCACCTCCAGCATCTCAAGCGCACGCTGCATGCCTTCCGCATGGCTCTTGCCTTCATGCCGCATCACGCTTTCGGCGATCTGGTCGCCGATCGTATAAACGGGATCCAGCGCCAGCGCCGGCTCCTGGAAGATCATCGAGACGCTCTGGCCGCGGAATTTCGACAGTTCATCGTCGTCGAGCGCCAGCACGTCCCTGCCGAGCACATTGATGGTGCCGGTGATCTGCGTGCGCTTCTTCGGCAACAGCCGCATCAAGGCGCGCAATGTCACGCTCTTGCCGGAGCCGGACTCGCCGAGCAGGCCGAGCACCTCGCCTTCCTTCACCGACAGGCTGAGATCATTGACCGCATAGACGGTGCGCTCGCCGCCGAAGCGGACATTGAGATTGCGAACGTCGATCAGATTGCTCATGCCAGTTCCGGACATTTGGTGTGATGATCGGTGGCACGCTGGAACGTCGCGCCGATGGTCAGCAGGGTTGCTTCATCGAACGGACGACCGACCAGTTGCATGCCGACCGGCAGTTTGGACGTGGTGAAACCTGCCGGTATCGAGAGCGCCGGCAGGCCGAGATAATTGATCGGCCGCGTGAAACGCGTGACGCGCTGGATCAGCGCCTCGGCGCCGGGGCCGTTGCCGATATCGGTCTCGTCGATCCGCGGTGCCGGCATCGGCGACACCGGCGCGAGCACGGCGTCGATGCCATTCACGGCCGCAAGATGTGCGGCGAGAGCTGGGCCGCGCCAGCGCATCGCTTCGAGATAGGCGACGCCGGTGACGGCGAGACCATTCTCGAGACGCATCAAGACTTGCGGGCCATAATCCTGCGGCCGCTCGATCATCCAGCGCTTGTGCAACGCCGCCGCCTCGGTGGTGAGAACGAGCTGCGATGCTGCGCTGAGCTGCGCCTGATTGGGCAGATCGATTTCGACGATGGAGATCCCCTCACCCTTCAGCGCCGTGATGGTGTTTTGGAGAGCGGCTGCGACCTCGGGATCGAGATCATCCACATAGAACGTCTTGGGAATGCCGACCGTCATGCCCTTCGCGGAGGCCTTGGTCGCGGCCATGTAATCCGGCACGGCGCGCGTGCTGGTGGTGGGGTCGAGGGGGTCGGCGCCGGCCATCAAGCCGGTGATCAGCGCACAATCTTCGACCGTCCGCGCCAGCGGACCCACGGTATCGAGCGACTGTGACAGCGGCATCGCCCCGGCGCGGCTGACGAGACCGACCGTGGTCTTGAGACCGGACACGCCGCAGAAATGCGCGGGCATGCGGATCGAACCGCCGGTGTCGGAGCCGAGTGCTGCAAAGGTCAGACGCGCGGCGACCGCCGAGCCGGAGCCGGAGGACGAGCCGCCGGTCGCGTGCGCGACATGCCAGGGATTCCGGACCGGGCCAAAATGCGTGTTGTGGCCGAGCGGCCCGAAGGCGAACTCCACCATCTGCAGCGAGCCGAGCCGGACCGTGCCGGCATTCTTCAAACGCTGCAGCGCCGTAGCCGTGGTCTTTGCGACCCAATCCTTGCGGATCTTGGAGCCGCAGGTCACCACATGGCCTTCGTCGTAATACATGTCCTTGTGGGCCATCGGAACGCCATGCAGCACACCGTGGCTGATGCCCTTCGCCAGCGCGGCATCGGCTGCATCTGCAGCGGCCAGCGCGGCATCGGCCTCGATGGACATATAGGCGTTCAGATGCGGCTGCCATTTGGCGACGCGATCAAGGCAGGATTGCGTAGCTTCCCGCGACGAGATTGTCTTGTCGGCAATGGCTGCCGCGATCTCGGTAACCGACAACATTGCGGGCTCGGTGGCGCTCATGTGCCAACCTTTCCATTCTGGACCGCGATATAGGTCGCGGGTTCGAGATCGAGCGGCAGCGTGCCGGCGATGGCCGAAAAGTTCTCGAACGCCGGTCCCATGGAAACGGCGATGCGCTCGGCGGTCTCGTCGGAGACCGGCACGCCCGTGACCTCGGCCATGACCTTGATCTGTTTCGCGCTGGGCTTCGCCATCTCACTGCACTCCTGCGCGCGGGGCTTTGCTGTGCCCGGAACCCGGGATCGCCATGAAACATGCCGTCTGATGACCGCTGGCGGTGATCTCCGTCAGCAACGGCTTGCTCTCGCCGCACATCGCCTCGGCAAACGCGCAGCGGGTGTGAAAACGGCAGCCCGACGGCGGATCGATCGGGTTCGGCGGATCACCGGTGATCGGCGGGACTTCGGTGCGGTTGTCGGGGTCGGTGGAGGGCATCGCGGCCAGCAGCGCCCGCGTATAGGGATGCGCCGGCGCATCCCAGACATCGTCCACCGGACCGAGCTCGACGACTTCGCCGAGATACATCACCAGCACGCGATCCGAGATGTAGCGGACCACATTGAGGTCGTGGCTGATGAACAGATAGGTCAGGCCGAATTCGCGCTTGAGATCGACCAGCAGATTGAGCACCTGCGCTTCGACCGACTTATCGAGCGCCGAGACGGCTTCGTCGAGAATGACCAGACGTGGCGACAGCGCGAGAGCCCGCGCGATATTGACGCGCTGGCGCTGGCCGCCCGACACTTCATGCGGATAGCGGTTGGCGAAGACTTCCGGCCGCAAGCCGACCTTGCCGAGCAGATCGCGCGCCAAGGCGCGTGCGGTCTTGTCGGCCATGCCATGGACCTTGGGGCCGAAGGCGACGGATTCCTCGATGGTGAGGCGCGGGTTCAACGAGGCGTAGCTGTCCTGAAACACCATCTGCATGCCGCGACGCAATTCGCGCAGCGTCAATTCACGACCGACCGCACGGCCGTCGAAAACGATGTCGCCGGAATCGCGCGGCATGAGATGCATCAGCAGCCGCGCGGTGGTGGATTTGCCGCAACCGGACTCTCCGACGATGCCGACCGTCTCGCCCTTGCCGATGGCGAACGACACGTCATCGACGGCACGCACGGTCTTGCTCGGCGCGAACAGGCCGCCGCGCACCGGGAAGTGCTTGGTCAGGCCTTTGACATGCAGCAAAGGCTGCGCATCGCCGCCGATATCTTCCAGCGGTTCGAGCATTTTATCGGTGATTTCGAGCGTATCTGTCATGGCGTCAGTTCCGGATATCCATGGCGCTGCGCATGCCGTCGCTCAGCAGGTTGAAACAGATCGACACGGCGAAAATCATCACGCCGGGCAAAGCGGCGACCCACGGATTGACGTAGATGGCCGTGCGCAACGTGTTCAGCATCAGGCCCCATTCCGGCTCCGGCGGCTTGGTGCCGAGGCCGAGGAAGGACAGACCGGCGGCGAGGATCATCGACACCGAGATCAGGCCGGTCGCGTAAACGAAGATCGAGCCGAGCACGTTGCCGAGCATGTGCACGCGCATGATGGTGAACGTATCGGCGCCCGAAGCACGCGCGGCTTCCACATAGTCCATGTTGCGCACGCCGGTGGTCACGCTCTCCGCGACGCGGGTGATCTGCGGCACGAACACGATCGTTAGCGAGACGATCGAGTTAATGATGCCGGCGCCCAGCGCGCCCGAAATCGCGATCGCCAGCAGCACCGACGGGAATGCGTAGAACACGTCGATGGTGCGCATGATGGCGGTGTTGAGCTTGCCGCCGACATAACCGGCCACAAGGCCCAGCGACGTGCCGATGATGAAGGCAAGAATGACCGGCAGGATGCCGATCAGCAATGAGAGCCGGCCGCCATAGATCAGGCGGGCCAGCATGTCGCGGCCGAGTTCGTCGGTGCCGAGCGGATAGTTCGGCGTGCCGATGGCGCGCAGTCGCCGGATCATCGAGCCCTGATAGGGATCGGCGAGACCGAGATAGGGCGCAAAGATCGCGGCGAGCAGGATCAGCAACAGGATGATGGCGCAGGCCATCGAGACCTTGTCGCGCGCGATCCGTCGTCCCACCGTGGTCCAGTAGCCGCGGGCCTTGGTGACGGGTGCTGCCTGCAGGGCAGTATCGGTGATGACAGTCATGGCGTCAGGCCCGCTTGATGCGCGGATCGATGGACGCCTGCGCGATATCGACCAGGAGATTGAGGAAGACGAAGAACAGCGCCAGCACCAGGATCGTGCCCTGCAACAGCGGCAGGTCGCGCTGGAAGATCGCGGAATTCAGCAGCAGGCCCGAGCCGGGCCATGAGAACACGGTCTCGATCAGGATCGAACCGCCAAGCATGTAACCGAGCTGCAGGCCCATCACGGCGAGCGCCGTGGGTGCAGCGTTCTTGATGACATGCCTGAACACCTTGAATTCCTGCAGCCCCTTGGCGCGCAGCGCCTCGACGAAGTCCTGCGAGAGGATATCGCCGGTGAGCGCGCGCACGGTGCGGGTGACGATGCCCATGGGGATCACCGACGTCGTGACGGCGGGCAGGATGAGATATTTCATATGCTCCCAATCCCACGCCCAGGCCGCAGAGCCGCCGGAGCCGGCGCCCACGGCCGGCAACCAGTTGAGCTGCACCGAGAAGATGATGACCAGCACCATGCCGAGCCAGTAATGCGGCACCGAGACGCCCGCGATCGCGATGGAGGTGGCGACCTTGTCGACCCAGGTGTCGCGAAAATAGCCGGCGATGAGGCCGAAGAAGAGACCGAGCGTGAAGCCGATGGCGGCGGCGAACACCGCGAGCATCACGGTGTTGCGGACGGCATTGAGCACTTCGGCCAGCACCGGACGCCCGGTCGCGATGGACGATCCGAGATCGCCATGCAGCGCGCGCCAGACCCACAGGCCGAACTGCACCGGCAGCGGCTTGTCGAAACCGTAGGCGACGCGCAGCTGCTGCGCGAGCTCCTGCGAGGCGTCGGCGGGCAGCACGGCGACCAGCGGATCGCCCGGCGTGATGTGCACCAGCAGGAAGCACACCAGCGCGACGCTGAGAATGATGGGGATCGCGTAAACGACGCGGCGCGCGACATAACTGAACACGGGGCACCTATTTCTTAGTTCCTTCTCCCCTTGTGGGAGAAGGTGGCACGGCCGAAGGCCGGGACGGATGAGGGGTCACCAGGCTCGGAGCTTGTGGCACCCCTCACCCGTCTCGAACGCTTCGCGTTCGATCCACCCTCTCCCACCCTGCACAGCTTCGCTGTGCCTTGGGGGGAGAGGGAAGAACCGTCTTTCCTTACGGCGTCATCGTGATCGGCGAGAAATCGACGAACCAGCTCTTCGGCTGCACGAAGTTCTTGATCTTCGGGCTCAGCGCACGCGGACCGACGTCATGCGCGACATAGAGGAACGCGGCATCGTCCACCGAAGCTGCATGCAGCTCGGCCAATGCCTTGTCACGCTCTGCCGCGTCAAACGTGGTGCGCGCCTTCTTCACCAGTTCGTCGAATTTGGGATTGTTGTTGAAGCCCCAATTGTTCGACACCGGCGGCGCCATGCCCGATTGCAGGAAGCGGACCAGCGCGAAGAACGGATCCATCGCCGCAAACGTGACGTTGGTCGCATTGGCGCCATTGGCGGTCGGATCCTTGGCGCCGCGGCGCCAGTTGGTGAACAGCGTGTTCCATTCGATGACGTCGAGCTGGACATCGAAGTAGCATTCGGCGAGGGCCTGCTGCATGTATTCGTTCATCGGCAGCGGCTGCATCTGGCCGGAGCCGGATGCCGAGGTCTGCGTCTTTACTTTCAGCTTCTTGTCGGGACCGAAGCCGGCCTCCTTCATCAGCGCCTGCGCCGCCTTCAGATCATATTTGATCTGGAACGTCGGATTGCCGCGCCAGGGATGACCGGGCTCGAACGTTCCCGAAGCCGGCACCATCAGACCTGCGAGCAGACCGTCACGCAGACCTTCGCGATCGATGCAGAGATTGGCGGCCTTGCGCACGCGCAAGTCGTTCCACGGCGAGCCTTCGATGCGCGAGAACTGCCACGGCCAGACATGCGGCTGTTCGTTCTTCTCGATCTTGAAGCCGCGCGCGGTGATTTCCTTCACGGCATCCGGCGCCGGTGCTTCAGCCCAGTCGATCTGGCCCGAAAGCAATGCCGCGGTGCGCGCATTCGCTTCCGGCATCGGCAACAGCACCATCTTGTCGACCTTCGGAACGCGATCCTTGTTCCAATAGGCATCGTTCTTCACCAGTTCGAGACGCTCGCGCGGCGTGAACTTGGACATCTTCCACGGGCCGGTGCCCGATGCATCCTTCGAGAAGGCATCCCATGCCGCGGCCGACTTCGCCTTGGCGTCGGCGCCCTGCGCCTTGTCGAAGAAGCCCTGCCATTTGGTCGGGCTTGCCATGTAAAGATTGGTCAGATTGATCGGCAGGAAGGAGTCCGGTTCCTTCGTGGTCAGTTCGACCGTCATGTCGTCGATCTTCTTGGCCGACAGCAATGTCGGCATGCGCGAAGCGGTGACACCGACCTGGCTCGCATCGAAGTGCGGCGCGTCCTGCTTCAGCACCTTCTCGACGTTCCACACCACTGCATCGGCATTAAAGTCGCTGCCGTCGTGGAATTTCACGCCGGGGCGCAGCTTGAACACCCATTTGGTCTTGTCGCTGTCGTTGACTGCCCATTCCGTAGCCAATCCCGGCACCACAACGCTCGGCTTAGTGGCAGATGACAGATCCCAGATGGTAAGACCGTCATACATCGTGTTGCCGGTGAAACGATTGCCTTCGAATCCTTGATCGGGCTGGCCGAGCGTGCGCGGAATATCCGCAACGGTCATGCCGATGCGCATCACCGTTTCGGCTTGCGCGAATTGCGGAAGTGTCAGCGCTGTCGCAACGGTGAGCATCGCGATGGCGATTTTCAAACGGCCTTTGATCGGCTTGTTGATGTGCATTCTAACCAGTCCCCTTGTTTCGATACGAATTCGGTTGGCTAATTCTGATGCAGTGCAATGCAACGCCTGTGCCACAAATCAGAGCAACGTGCGCTTGCGGTGTACATCCTTCTCGCGCGCGACCAACTGGCACAGGCATCCGTTGCCCGACGCGACCAGTCTGGCATTAAGCTTGCTTGCATACCAACGAATGTTTCACATCAGGAGTTGGGGATGAGTTTGAGATTTTCGTTGGCTGGCGCGGCGCTGGCGGCCGTTATCGGCCTCGCGCATCCTGCACAAGCCGAGACGGTGGTGCGCTACGGCATCTCGATGGCGGATGTGCCACTGACAACGGGCCAGCCGGATCGCGGCGCCGGTGGCTATCAATTTACCGGCTACACCATTTATGACCCGCTGGTCGCGTGGGAAATGGACGTCGCCGACCGGCCTGGCAAGCTGATCCCCGGATTGGCCACCGAATGGAAGGTGGACGACAAGGACAAGACGAAATGGCGTTTCACGCTGCGCAAGGGCGTCAAGTTCCACGACGGCAGCGACTTCAATGCCGATGCGGTGATCTGGAATCTCGACAAGGTGCTGAATGAAAAAGCACCGCAATTCGACAAGCGCCAGAGCGCGCAGGTCAAGACACGCCTGCCCTCGGTCGCCAGTTACGCCAAGGTCGACGACGACACGATCGAGATCACGACGAAGAGCATCGACTCGTTCTTCCCGTATCAGATGCTGTGGTTCCTGGTCTCCAGCCCGACGCAGTATGACAAGGTCGGCAAGGACTGGGACAAGTTCGCGTCGCAGCCGTCAGGCACAGGCCCTTTCAAACTGACCAAGCTGGTTCCGCGCGAACAGGCCGAACTCAGCAAGAACGCTGACTACTGGGACAAGAAGCGCATTCCGAAAGCGGACAAGCTGGTGCTGATCCCGATGCCGGAAGCGCTGACCCGCACCAATGCGTTGCTGGCCGGCCAGGTCGATCTGATCGAGACGCCAGCGCCGGATGCCGTGCCCCAGCTCAAGGGCGCCGGCATGAAGATCGTCGACAACGTGACGCCGCATGTCTGGAATTATCATCTCAGCGTGCTGCCGGGCTCGCCTTGGACGGATGTGCGTCTGCGCAAGGCGCTCAATCTCGCGATCGATCGCGACGGCGTGGTTGCGCTGATGAACGGCCTTGCCAAGCCGGCCATCGGTCAGGTCGATCCCTCCAGCCCGTGGTTCGGCAAGCCGAACTTCAAGATCAAATACGATCTCGCCGAAGCCAAGAAACTGGTGAAGGAAGCCGGCTACGGCCCGGACAAGCCACTGAAAGCGACCTTCATCATCGCCAATGGCGGCACCGGCCAGATGCTGTCGCTGCCGATCAACGAATTCCTGCAGCAGAGTTTTAAGGAAATCGGCGTCGAGATCGAGTTCAAGGTGGTCGAGCTCGAAGTTCTCTACACCGCGTGGCGCAAAGGCGCGGCCGATGAGAGCATGAAGGGCATCACCTCCAACAACATCGCTTATGTGACCTCGGATCCGCTTTACGCCATCGTGCGCTTCTTCCATTCCGGCCAGATTGCTCCGGTCGGCGTCAACTGGGGTGGCTACAAGAATCCGAAGGTCGATGCGCTGATCGACGAAGCCAAGAACAACTTCGATCCGAAGAAGCAGGACGAATTGTTGGCCGAAGCCCATGCGCAGATCGTCGATGATGCGGTGCTGGTCTGGGTCGTGCACGACACCAACCCGCATGCGCTGTCACCGAAAGTGAAGAAGTTCGTGCAGGCGCAACACTGGTT
>SDZE01000141.1 GCA_004173095.1 Bradyrhizobiaceae bacterium | reverse complement strand
GAGAGCGTCACAGATCTGTACGCCCGACCTCTTTTCACCGGGTTGCTGCAAGGGTGAGAGAGCAAGAAATCCGGGTGAGGCGATAGCGGCGTCTTTTGACCACGCGAGGAAGATCACGCCTGCCATCGTGACGCTGTTTGATCTTAGCCAAGAGTAATAGCCGCTCATGGCGCAACCTGACAGTCGGCGCGGTGGCGGAAAGAATCTGAGATGCCCGTGAACGACAACTCAGCGCAACTTTCCGCTGAACAAGCCGTAGATCGTTGGCAGGTCAGTTTTGCTCGCCTTGTCGAGGGCGCTTGATTGATCTGCGGACACACTATGCAAGCTAAGATGATGCCATCGGCCATCGCCGACGAAGGCAGGAGTTTGGATGCCCGAAGACAACAGCGTGCCAGGCGTCAAACCGGTACCATCCACGATCTATTTCGACGGCTCTTGCCCACTGTGCCAAGCCGAGATCGGCTATTATCGGCGCAGTGATGAAGCCGGTGCCCTTTGTTTTATCGATGTTTCAAAGACTGGTGCTGATACGCCGGAAGGCCTCACGCAGAGGGACGCGATGGCCCGTTTTCACGTGCGCGCGGCGGACGGGCGTATGCTATCGGGCGCAGCCGCCTTTGCAGAGGTCTGGGCGCGCCTGCCGAAGTGGCGCTGGGCGGCGCGTGTCGCAGCGCTTCCGGGTGTGCTACCGGTATTGGAACTGAGTTACCGGGTGTTTTTGCCGGTGCGGCCGTATCTGTCTCGGTTCGCGGGGCGACTTCTGCGACGCTCGCATTGAGCCACCGTCAGGCAAACGCTCCGAACGCCAGCGTCGCTACGACCACAATACTTAGCGGAATTCGAAGCCGTGGGTACCAGAACGGCGCTTCACCCAGCCGCGTCGCCCGTAGATCAGCGAAGAGCATAGCAACAACGGCAAAAGCTAGTAACAGCAGCCCGGCCTGTCCCGCAATCAGCAGGGCGGCCCATGCCACCAGCGAAGGCGTTACGCTGAAAGTGAGTCTGGCCGCGAGATTTGATGGGTTCGTCTCGCGCAATGGTGCGATCGTCAATCCCCAATGGATGCCACCCAGGAACGACAAGATGCATGCGCCATACGTAAGGAGCGCGCGGGCGACGAGTGGTCTTGTCGCTCCATCCAGGAAGGGCATCGCACCTGCGAGAGCTATGAACGGAATGGCACCAAGCCCCCCCAGCCATGCGGCGCTCGAGGGGACTGCGGTTTTCGAGAAAACGGGCAATGGGGCCTCCTTCAGTGCTCGAACAGGGGCAACACACGCTGCTTCTTGAATTTTCGATTTTTCCGGGCGGACGACAAGATAAAGGTGATTGGTTTCGCGGTGCTTCAGATGAATGGCCGCTCTCGGCGCAAAGCGGACATTCGCAAGGTCTTTGTTCAGTCGGCGAGCCGCAGGACTTTTTTAGCCATGCGGATATTGGCAATGTCGATCATCCGGCCGTCGAGCGTTGCCGCGCCGTGTCCATCGCGTTCTGCGGTTTCCATCGCCTCAATAACCCGCCTCGCTGAGGCGATCTCCACGTCTGATGGTTGGAAAGCCATCCGTGTCGGCTCGATCTGCTCTGGATGAATGACCTGCTTACCGTCGTATCCCATCGCCGCAGCTTTCACAGCGGAGCCTGTCGTGCCCGGCAGATCACGGAAGGCGCCGAAGGGGCCATCGATCGCCCGCAGATTGAAAGCTCGCGCTGCTACTAGAATGCGCATCATCGGATAAGCGAAGAGGTCAAGTGAAGTTTCCGGATGACCGTCCGCCGCTGTTCCAATATGTCGGTATGCGCTCGGAGAAAGACCGATCTCGTCGCTGCGTGCGCCGATCGAGGCACTGAAGTCACCGACGCCGAAATGCAGCGCCGAAACGCTTGGATGCGCGGCAGCGAGTGCATCGGCATTTACGACGCCTAGTGCCGTCTCGATCAGCAATTCGAGTTCCAGCGCCTCGCTCCGGTTTCCGCGATGGATGGCAAGCGTTTCGCCCAATGCCGAGACATCGGCGACACGCTCCGCCTTGGGAAGTAGCACCGCGTCGAGACGCGAAAGGCCGGCAAGACGATGAACTTCGTCCTCGATGAATGGACTGCCAATCGCATTGATGCGGACAGTGACGGTCTTGCGGCCCCAATCCAGCCGCTCGATGGCATCGATGGCCGCGAGCAGAGCTTGCTTCTTTTCACCGACCGGAACGGCGTCCTCCAGATCGAGAAACACGGCATCGGCGGTCGAACCGGCTGCGCGTTCGGCCATGCGCACGCGATGAGCGGGGACGGCGAGGTAAGTGCGCGTCAATCTAGTATCGGTCATCGTGAAAGCTTCCGCTCGCTGAGTTCGGCAAGAATGGACTGGGTATGCTGCCCGACCGCGGGCACAGGGCCCATATGAGGCTGGACATTGGGTATCGTAATCGCCGGAAGATAGCTCGTGACGGAGCCGTTCGGCGTATCGACATGTGTCACGCGATTTCGGGTGGACAGTTGCGGATGATCGAGGAACTCTTCGACCGTATTCAGGCGCGCATTGGCGATTGATGCCTTTTCCAGCTTTGCCAGGACTTCGTCGCTGGTCATATGCGAGAAATGATCTTCGATGGCTTTCTCCAGCTGATGCCGGTTCTTCATCCGATCCGGATTGGTCGCGAATAGAGGATTGGTCGCGAATTCAGGATCGCCGAATACGTTCGTGCATAGCGAAAGCCATTCACGCTGGTTCTGGATTCCAAAGAACACGGTATTGCCGTCTCCGGTCTTGAATGGACCGTAGGGTGCGATCGTCGCATGGCGCATACCGGTGCGCTTCAATGGCTTGCCTGCGCCTTCCGTGTAAAGCGAGGGATAGCTCATCCACTCCGTCATCGCGTCGAACAATGAGACCTCGAACACCGTACCGCGCCCCGTGCGCTCGCGCGCATAGAGAGCCATCAGAACGCCATTCAGAACATACATTCCTGTGGCGATGTCGGCGATGGCGATCGCACCCTTTGCAGGATGCTCTTCGGTCCCGTTGATGGACAGGAAGCCGGTCTCGCATTGGACTAGCAGGTCGTAGGCTTTCTTCTCACTATACGGTCCGCCCGACCCATAGCCGGAAATGTCGCATGCGATCAGACGCGGAAAGCGTTCGAGGAGCGCTTTCGCGTCCAGCCCAAGCCGCTGCGCAGCGCCGGGGGCGAGATTTTGCAGAAACACGTCGGCCCCACCAAGCAAGTCTTCGAGCGTCTGTCGATCGTCCGGTTCCTTGATGTCGAGTGCGAGGCTTTCCTTCGAGCGATTGGTCCATACGAACTGGCTCGATAGGCCGTTCAGCACATAGTCGTAGTCGCGGCAGAAGTCGCCATTACCGGGCCGCTCGATCTTGATCACCCGTGCGCCCCAATCTGCAAGGTGACGGCTCGCCAGCGGGGCTGCGATCGCTTGCTCGAGCGATACGACGGTAATTCCGGATAGCGGCAATCCGTTCTTGTTTTCACTCATCTCGCGCTCCTGCCAGCATCGCGAGCACTCTTACTGTCAGTCTGCGGCAATGAATCATAATGGTTCACCATCGCCCATATAGGCCGAACCAATGGCAGGTCAGTCCGAGGCCTTGTCCCAGATCGCTGCATGTTCGCGGGCGAGGGTACGGATGGTTTCCTCGGCCGCCAAAGCGGCGGCGGACTGCGGGATACCCGTCGGCTGGCAAAGGCTGACCGTGCGTTTGACGACGGGATTGATCAATCGCCGGGCGAGGATGGGAATTTCTGCTGCGCGCGCAACGCCGGATGAGTTGATCGTCGCGAAATCTCCGTTGCGCACCAGCTTCATCATGACTGGTAGGGAGTCGATGTCGCATGTCACGTTGAGCGCCACTCCGGCTTCGGAAAAGGCGCGCTCGACGAGAACGCGGAGGCCGTTCGTTCTTTCCGGCAGCACCATCGGCACGCCGGCGAGCAAAGCGAGATCGCATGTCGCTGCATTGATGTCGCCGATATCAGGCGCGCCGAACACCGAGAGCTCCTCGGTAAAGAGTGGTCGAACCGAGATACCGGGCGCATCGGAGCTGCGAAACAGGATCGCCATATCCAGGCGACCGTTGGCGAGCAGCTCGTTCAAATAGCCGCTGAAGCTTTCAAACAGCTGCAGCTTCACCCCTGGATGATCTTTCCGCAAACGCTCCACCAGCGGCACCGCGAGCACGGAGGCGATGCTGGTGGGGAGGCCGACGGCGACCGGGCCGACCGCGCCGCTGCCTTCGTTCGCAATATCGGCTTCGAGTTCCTGTAACTGACGCAGAACGATGCGGGCGTGACGGTAGAGTTTGGTACCCGCGTCGGTGGGCTTTACGCCGGCAGCACTGCGCAGCAGAAGCGGTACGCCAAGATCATATTCCATTGCAGCGATCTGCTGGCTCAGGGATGGCTGAGAAACCAACAGCAAGGCGGAAGCCTTCGAGAGGCTTCCCATGTCAACAACGCTGACGAAATATCTTAGATGTCTCAATTCCAATGGATGTCTCGCGATGGAGCGTTGATCGTCAATTGCTTACACCGAATGGCCGATAGTCGGCCACTGCTCCCTGCGGCAGATTGAGCCAACGCACAGCCCTATACCCCTCAGAGCGCCAGCCTATGGGACGGCGGTGAGCGGGTATGTCACAAAAGCACATAAGAGGGCGCGCTTAACGCCTAATGAACTAACAATCGAGGGGAGGCATTATGCGACATCTCATCATCGGCTTTGCAATGTTGGCACTCTCGCTGACGCCAGCACGGGCCGACAGCTATCCGGATCGCCCGGTGACGCTGGTCGTTCCTTACGCAGCCGGCGGCACGACGGATGTCCTGGGTCGATTGTTGGCCAAGGCGCTGGGTGCTGAGCTGAAGCAAACCGTCATTGTCGAGAATGTCGGCGGTGCGGGTGGTACGCTCGGAACGCAACGCGTCGTTCGCTCCAAGCCGGACGGCTACACACTGAACTTTGGCAATATGGGATCGATGGCGGCCAGCGTGCCCCTTTACCCCAATATCGGCCTGGATACCCGGAAGGATCTGGTCGGCATCGGCGTATTCGCAAATGTGCCGATGATGATCTCGGTCAGCAGGAAGAGCGGGATTGCCAGCCTTGGTGAACTCATCGCTCGCATGAAGGAGCAGAGGGGGCGGGTCACTTTCGGGCATTCGGGAGCGAGCTCCACCGCGCAGCTTGCTGCAGCGATGCTGCTTTATCTGACGGAGACCAAAGCCACACTGGTTCCTTATCGCGGATCTGGACCGGCCATCCAGGATCTCATCGCCGGCAATATCGATGCGGTGATCGATCAAACCGTGACGATGATTCCTGCCCACCAAAATGGTCTCGTGCGCTCGGTCGGTGTCAGCGGACCGCAGCGCCTGGCGCAGGTGCCGGACGTTCCGACCTTTGCCGAAGGCAATGTGCCGAAGTTCGATCTTCAGGTCTGGAATGCGCTGGCGGCACCCGCCGGAACGCCGCCTGCCGTTATTGCGGTGCTGGAAGCCGCACTCGCGAAGTCGCTTGAGAATGAAGAAGTCAAAGCGCGTTTCGCGGAGCTGGCGGCTCAAGCTCCGCCGAAGTCGGAGCTTGGCGGTGCGGCCTTGCAGAATCTGATCAGGTCCGAGGTCGACCGCTGGACGGCGATCATTAAGGAAGCCAAGCTCGACGCGCAATAAGGCGACAAATCGCATGCTGCGCATCGCGGTCGATACGCAGCATTTTTACTGTTGAAGCGACGCGAAAACCGGTCGGAGGTATCGTAGCATCTCCGCCGGATGCTCGGTCATCGGGAAATGACCTAGTTCTGGCATTTCTATCACACGCGCATTCTCGATCCATCCGGCGAGTTGGTGCGCGTCATCGACCGTTGCCGAGAAGTCGTAATGGCCGATGAGGAGAGACACGGGAATCGTCTTACCGACGATCTGCTTGGCAATCTGCTCGCCGTCGAATTCGTCGGAGTAGAAGGCGAGGTCGCCGTCGTAGATGCCGGGCGCGCCCTGCGAATAGATATAGGCGGCGCGGCGGCGCAGATCGGCGGGGCTACGTGGTCCAAGCAGGCCGCGGACATAGGCCGCAGAATGCCAGCCACCATTGACCTTGGCATGCGTGAGATAGTCGTTGCGGCGACCGCGCGGCCGTAGCGGCGCTTCCAGAGCGATCACAGCGCGAACGAGATCCGGTCGCTCTGCGGCGAGCACTAAGGCGATGCCGGCGCCCATCGAGCATCCCATCACCACAACGGGTTCGCGGATCACCTGCTCGATGAAGCTGACGCACCAATCGAGATAGGTCTGCTGATCGAGCAGATACGTCTCGCCGCTCCAGTCCGCCGGTGGCATCGAACGGCCGTGAAAGGGCATGTCGAAACCGATAAGTCGCCAGTCGGTGCCCAGGGCTCCGTCACACATCACTCCGTGAAACTGGCGGGTGTCAGCTCCTGCCGTGTGCAGGCACAGCACGGGCGTGCCGGTGCCAGCTTCCTCGCTATAGATCTGCGCGATCCGGCCCGTCGATGACGTGATGCGTCGATAGCTGCCGCGCAGCCGGCTGAGATCCGCTTGCGGTGCTTCGACTTCATAGGGCGTGAGATTGGCGAAGATCGCCTCGAAAAAGGCGCGAGCCTGCGCGATCACAAGCGGATCGCCGGTGATCGTGAAGCGAGGATTGCGTAACTGGATCGATGAGAAGGAATGATAGGTCGGTGGCGCCGGATCGGCCAGCACCAGTGTCCAATCATCTACGCTTGCGGAAATTCCGATCTCGCCGGCCGCATCCGATTGAGCTGGCGGGTTACCGATGACGACGTTATGGGCGCAATCGCCAACCGTAAATCGCACGCGCAGCGAGAGGCCGCGCGTAAACACTTTTACTTCCGGCTTGGCAAGCGCCGCTGTCAAATGATCGACGAGCCGCTCAAAGACGGACATCTATGCAGCTCACTTGTCCGCAGTGAGATAGCGGCCGATCTCGGTGTGGTCAGACTTTGGCCCGAGCTGCTTGAGGGCATTGTTCCACATGGCTGTGATCTCGTCGGCAAGCGGGGCTTTGACGCCGATCTGGTGCGCGAGTTCGTCCGCGGTCTGGATGTCCTTGGCCATCAGCGCCATAGCGAAGCCGGATGCGAAGCTCTCCGAGATGATGAACTGCTTGAGCTTATTCTCGGTGGAATTATTGCGGCCGGTCGACGCATTCAACACGTCCACGAGCGTGTTCGGCTCGATGCCGAACTTGCTGCCGATGGCGAGCGCTTCTGCTGCTGCAGCGAGGCCTGCGGCCGACACGTAATTATTGAGCGCCTTCGCGGCATGGCCGGAGCCGAGCGGGCCGGTGCGGAAGGCGGCCGGACCCATGGAGAGCAGGATCTTGTCGGCGCGATCGATGGTCGCGTGTGCGCCGCCGGCCATGATCGCCAGCGTGCCGCTGACAGCGCGCTTGACGCCGCCGGAGACCGGTGCATCGATGAATTCGAAACCGTCAGCGATCAGCTCTTCGCCGAGGGCACGGGTACCGATGGGGGCGGACGAGCTCATATCGATAATCACGGTGCCCTTGGCGAGCTTTACCTTGAAGCCTTCGATGGCTGAACGCACGATCTTGCCATCTGGAAGCAGCGTGACGATCGCTGCGGCGCCATTGACTGCTTCATCGATCGTTGTGGCGGCATTGCCGCCTTCCTTGGCGAAGGCGCTCCGTGCATCCGCCGACAGATCGAAGCCCATCACCTGAAAACCCGCACGGGAGATACAGGCGGCCATCGGGCGGCCCATATTGCCAAGTCCGATCACGGTCACCTTGGCGGGCGGAGTGATTCCGGCTGAAGTCGTCACGGGCGTTCCTCTAATTTTTGTTTGTATCGTCATTTGTTGGACGTGTTCTGATGTCGGTCAGTCGCTGCGACTGAGGGCGTCGAGCGCGACCTTCGCGGCATTTTGAATGTGCAGGACACAAGCGCGTTCAGCGCCTTCCTCATCACCATTTTCAATGGCGGTCAGGATCGTCTCGATTTCGGTCAGGCTGGTACCGATGCGGTTGGCCTGGGTCATTGATGTCATGCGCAGAACCGTGACGCGATTAAGCAACATTTTCAGGAAGCGCTCGACAAAACCGTTGCCGCAGCCTTCGAGCAGGGCGGCGTAGAATTCGGTCTTGGCGGCGAGCAGGTCGCTGCGGTCTTCCTGGCCGGCAACTTCGCCCATCCGGACAAACTGTTGTCGCAGACGCGCAACAATCGCAGGATCGCGGCGCCGCGCACACTCCCTCCCAGCGTAGCCTTCGAGCAATCCACGAAGATCATAGAGTTGTGCAGCTTCCTCCGCAGTAATCGTGCTGACGACGGGGCCACGGTGGGGAATCGTGGTGACTAGGCCTTCGGCTTCGAGCTGCCGCAGCGCCTCGCGGATTGATGTGCGGCCGACACCGGTCTGTTCACAGAGTTCGCGCTCGATCAGGCGCTGGCCTGGCTTGAAGCGGCCGCTGCCGATCGCTGATCGCAGCCGATTCTCCACTAGATGGCGCAAGCTTGTGGTTTCCCGCGTGACGTTCAAGTCCGAGTCGTTTTCTGGCATGCGTTAATTGACCGACTATCAGACAATCTGTCAAGCAGCTTGACCGCCTGTCTGTTTTGTGTTCCCCATGCGGCAAGCCATAAGGCACCATCGGAGGAAACAGATATGTCGAAGACGTCATCAACGCGCGGAGGCATCAATCGCCGCACGGTTCTGGCCGGGACAGCCTCGCTGATCGCGGCGCCCTGGATTTCCTCGACGGCACAGGCTCAGGCCAAGCAGGTGAATATCGGCGTGATCATGCCGCTGTCGGGTGCCAACGCGCAGTTCGGCATCAATTCCCGCAACGGCATTGAGCTGGTCGCAGACGAGATCAACGCTGCCGGCGGCATCAAGGCGCTCGGTGGTGCCAAGATTAATCTGATCATCGCCGACGCCACCTCGACCCCGACGACCGCCGGAACAGTCGCCCAGCGCATGATCAGCCAGAACGAAGTTACCGCCATTCTCGGCGCCTTCGCCTCGTCGCTGACCATCGCGATCTCCGAAGTCACCGAACGTCGCGACATTCCGCTGCTGACGATGTCGTTCGCCGACCAGATCACCGGTCGCGGCTTCAAGAACATCTTCCAGGTCGTCGCCAAGGCATCGGCGCTCGGCAAGGCCCAGCTTGATTACACCGTCGCAATCGCGCAGGCGGCCGGCACCAAGATCGACAAGATCGCGATCATGTATGAAGACACGGCCTATGGCACCGCCCAGGCTGGCGGTCTTCGCGCGGCTGCCAAGGCGGCCAATATCGAGCTGGTAATGGACGATGCCTATCCGCTGGGGATCACCGACACGACACCGTTGATCAACAAGCTTCGTGCATCCGGCGCTCAGGCTGTCTTCCCGGTCTCGTATCTGAATGACAGCCTGCTGCTCATCCGGACCATGCGTCAGCAGCGCATCACCATTCCGGCTATCGGCGGCGCCGCTGGCTATGTGATCCCGGATTTCGAAAAGGGTCTCGGCGAATTCGCCGAAGGCGTGCTGTCGATCGCGCCAGCCAATTATGATCTCGACACGGGCCTCACCGATCGGTTCCGTAAGCGTTTCGGCTATTTCATGGTGCACGAAGCGCTCGAGCATGCCGTAGCGCTCGATGTACTTGTGCAAGCGATCGAGAAGGCAAAATCGATTAAGGCCGAAGACGTCACTATGGCGCTGCGAGGCGGAAAATTCACCGGTGGCTGGACGAATGCGATGACCGGTGGTGCCGTTCAGTTCGACAGCACGGGCCTGAACACCGCGTCGATCCCGGTGATGGTTCAGTGGCGCAAGAAAGAGCTCGTCACCGTCTGGCCGAAGGATGTGGCCAAGGGCGCGGCCGAGTGGAAGTCCTGATCAGTTAGCGAAAGAAAATTGTGTCGTTCATTCAAGCGATATTGGACGGCCTTCTGGTTGGCGGCGTTTACGCCGTCATCTCGATCGGCCTGACACTCGTCTACGGCGTGATGGGCATCGTGAATTTCGCGCAAGCGGAATTCCTGATGATCGGCATGTTCGTGTCATGGTTTGCCTGGGCCTATCTCGGCCTCGATCCTGTCCTTGCGGCGCCGCTGTCATTTGCAGTGGCGTTCGCTCTCGGCTGGTTCGTGCAGGGGCAACTGATTTCGCGCGTGCTGAAAGCACCGTCGGTTGCTCAGATCTTTCTGACGGTCGGCTTGCTAATCGTGATGGAAAACGGCGCGCTGCTTTCATTCGGATCTCAGTTCCGCTCGGTGACGACATCGTATCAGACCATGTCGCTGTCGCTCGGCTCGCTATTTATCAGCGTGCCGTATCTTATCGCATTTTCCATGTCGCTGGCTTGCGGCGTAGCTTTGTGGTGGTTCATGCGGACAAGCTGGTTCGGTCGTGCGATGCGGGCGACCGCTCAAAACCCCATGGCAGCACAATTGATGGGCATCGACACGGCCCTGATGTACAAAATGGCTTTTGCGCTCGGCGTCGGTCTCACCGCTTTCGGCGGCGCGGTCATTCTGCCTTATGTTACGGTGTTTCCTCAGGTCGGCAGTCAGTTCGTCGTCTTGATGTTTACGGTCGTCGTGTTGGGCGGCTTGGGTAGTGTTGCAGGCGCAGTGGTTGGTGGTCTGGCGGTTGGTGTCATTCAGGCACTTTCCGCGCTGTTCTTTCCGATCCAGCTACAGAATCTCGTTCTCTTCCTGGTCTTCATTCTCGTGCTTGCCGTTCGGCCGCAGGGTCTCGTGGGAGCAAGCCGATGAAGCGCTGGATTGCGATTGCTATGTTCGTTCTTATTCTGGCAGCCGTGCCGCAGGTCCTGAGCCCGACCGGATACTGGATTCGCGTGTTCACCTTCACGCTTCTATTCGCCGCAATGGCGCAAGCGTGGAATCTGATCGGCGGTCTTGCCAATCAGCTGTCGCTTGGACACGCCGCTTTCTTTGGTATTGGTGCCTACACTTCGACAATTCTTCTGATCAATTTCGGCATTAGCCCGTGGATCGGCATGTTCGCGGCCGGTGCGCTCGGTGGTCTTGCAGCACTTATCATTGCGATCCCGACTATGCGGCTGCAAGGTCACTATTTTGCACTGGCTACGCTTGCCTTCGGTGAAGTAGCCCGCGTGATCGCCAATGTCTGGACGCCGCTAACCGGTGGGCCGGGCGGATTATCCGTACCGTTTGTGCCGCCAAATTTTGCTGCCTATTCGTTCAAGCAGCTGCTCCCTCACGCCTATATCGCACTCGCGGCGCTTATCATCGTCACCGTGATCTTCGAAGTCATCCGGCGAGGTGCGATGGGCTATCGTCTGCGCGCCATTCGTGAAAACGCTGCGGCTGCAGAGGTGATCGGCATCGACACCACCAAGGTCAAGCTTCAGACTGCCGTAATCTCCGGTGTGCTGACGGCCATGCTGGGCACGCTATTCGCTCAGGTCGCGGTCTTCTTCGACCCCGACACCGCGTTCAGCGCAGCATCGATCTCTATCCGAGTTGCTTTAATCGCAATTATCGGCGGTGTCGGTACTGCTGCCGGTCCCATTCTCGGCGCGTTCTTCATCGTGCCGATCGAGGAGCTGATGAATGATCTGTTCTCGTCCGGGGCGGCCGGTTTGTCGCAATTGATCTTCGGCGTGATCCTGATCGTCGTCATCCTTTGGCGTCCGCGTGGACTTGTAACCATCTTCGAGGCGCTGCGCGCTCGGCTTCAGGGCAAGGGAGCGCAATCATGACGATCCTTGATGTGCGCGGCATCTCGCGGCGCTTCGGCGGCTTGCAGGCGCTGTCCGATGTGACCTTCTCGGTTCCTAAGGGGCAGATTGTCGGCCTGATCGGGCCGAATGGTGCCGGCAAGACGACCTTCTTCAGTACGCTGTGCGGGCTGATCAAGCCGGACTCCGGCGCCATCACGCTCGATGGCACCAGCATCGTCGGCGAAAAGCCGCACAAGGTGGCCAGCCTTGGCATGACCAAGACGTTCCAGAACGTTGCGTTGTTCGCCGAAAGCTCGGTGCTCGACAATGTGCTGACGGCTGGCTTGCTGCGCCATGATGTCGAGACCGCTCGGGAGCGGGCGCTGGTTTGCCTCGATCGCGTAGGCCTCAAGTCGGTCGCTCACAAGATGGCCGGCAATCTGTCGTTTCCTGAGCGTGCGCGGGTCGAGCTTGCGCGGGCGCTGTGTACCGATCCCAAGGTTTTGCTGCTCGACGAGGTCATGGCGGCGCTCAATCCCGTCGAGATGCAGGAGATCATGGATCTGATCCGACAGCTTCGCGATGACGGTATCACGCTGCTCGTCGTAGAACATCATATGCGGGCCATCATGGCGATCTGCGATCGAATCCTAGTTCTCAATTTCGGCCGGCTGCTCGCCGACGGCTCGCCGCGCGAGGTCGCCAACGATCCTGTGGTGGTTGAGGCTTATCTTGGCCGTTCGGCGGAGGGCCACGCATGACCAGCTCTCAGCCCCTGCTCGAAATCAAGGGACTCAATGCCGGCTATGGCGGCATCGAGGTACTGCACGATCTCGACATCGAGATGCACGAAGGCGAATTTGTCTGCATCATAGGTGCAAACACCGCTGGTAAAAGCACGATTTTGCGAACGATCTCGCGTCTCGTTCCCAATGTCCGCGGCACCTTACGGTTCAACGGTACCGATCTGGCCGCACGAACAGCGCACGACATCCCGTCGCTCGGCATCGCGCATGTCCCGGAAGGACGCCATGTCTTCCCGGATATGAGTGTCGAGGAAAACCTGATGATGGGGGCGTTTACCGCGCGCAAGGCGACGGACCTGCAGCAGCGGATGGAGCGCATCTTCGAACTGTTTCCGCGTATGCGGGAGCGACGTTCCCAACTCGCGGGCACCCTGTCTGGCGGCGAGCAGCAGATGGTCGCGGTCGGTCGCGCGTTGATGCTGCAGCCTAAACTGCTGCTGCTCGATGAACCCAGCCACGGGCTTGCGCCGAAGGTCGTCGAGGAGATGCACGAGGCGTTTTTGAAGATTCATCGCGACGGGACGTCCATTCTACTCGTTGAACAGAATGTCAGTCTCGCGCTCGATGTCGCCGCACGCGGCTATGTTCTGGAAAGTGGCCGCGTCACACTCCAGGGCACTTCCGCCGAGCTAAATGAAAACCCGGCCGTTCGCGCTGCTTATCTCGGTATCTGACCGAAGGGCAGGCGAGGGCAAGCCACTACCCAGGAGAAGGAGCCACAACATGAGCTACGACCAGACGATCACCCTTGGCGGTCTGTTCGACGAAGGCCTCAAGACCCGCCGTGAAGTCCTCGGCCCCGCTTACGTCGACAAGTCGATTGAAGCCGCCAATGATTTCCAGATGGCGTTCCAGCACATTACCACCGAATGGTGCTGGGGCTATGCCTGGAATCGTCCGGGCCTAGACAAGAAGACCCGGAGCCTGCTCAATCTCGCGATGCTGACCGCTCTCAATCGCTCGCCTGAAATCAAGCTGCATACTCGCGGTGCGATCAACAACGGCGTGACCGTCGAAGAGATCAAGGAAGTCCTGCTGCACGCCACCGTGTATTGCGGCATTCCGGCAGGCCTCGATGCATTCAAGGCGGCCAACGAGACGCTTAAGGACATGGGAAAAGTCAAGTAATCCAATATCAGTTCGGGACTAAAGAACTAAAGCCGCGCGGTATTCCTGCGCGGTTTCTTCATACCGCGCTGAGCATCGCAAAATGATGATGCTCCATAAAACAAGGAGATTAAGCAAGCCATTGGGTTAAAGATTGCGTAGACACGACCGTTGAGAGTTTGGATGACTGCTTCTGGCACAAAGTGAACGTTAGATGTCACTTCTATTCTTCATCATGCGTGGCTGCGATTTTATCGTTTTCTATCTGCGGTCTACGTCGGCGAGTGGCAGCGGGCCTGCTTTCTCCCGGCTTTATCGATTTAGATGTGTTGTTGATATTGTCAGCCACCATCATGCGCCAACGGGCCAGACGCTCAGGCTTGAGTGTGCCGGCCGACACAGCGGAGCTGACTGCGCAACCCGGTTCGTGGGCATGAGTGCAATCACGAAACTTGCAGAGAGG
>SDZE01000238.1 GCA_004173095.1 Bradyrhizobiaceae bacterium | reverse complement strand
CTAGATCTGCATCTTCAGAATGTCTTCGTAGGACTGGATGACGCGGTCGCGCACCGACACCAGGGTCGAGACGGCGACATCGGTCTCCGCCACGGCGGTGACGACATCCATGACATTCGCCTTGCCATTGGCCATGGCGACGGTCTGCGCATCCGACTTGCGGCCAGCGTCCAGAACGCTGCCGAGCGCCTCCTTGAGGACGGCGCCGAAGGACGGACCCGTGCCCGCATCGGCGACCTTGTTGAGGCCACCGATACCGCCGGCGCCATCCATGATGCGGGCCAGGCTTGCATATGCGTTCGCGGCGACGTTGGGGGCTGCCATGATGTGTGTCCTGTTCAGGCCTTGAGGATGTCGAGGGTGCGCTGGATCATGCGGCGGGTGGCGCTGATGATGTTGAGATTGGCTTCATAGGAGCGCTGGGCTTCCTTCATGTCGGACATTTCGACCAGCGAATTGACGTTCGGGACCTTGACGTTGCCGGCGGCGTCCGCGCCGGGATTGCCCGGCTCGTAGCGGGTCGGAAAGGTCGACATGTCCGGTCGCACGCGGCCGAGCCCGACCGTGCGCGCATCCAAAGTGCGATCGAGCTCCGACGTGAAGGTCGGCACCTTGCGGCGATACGGATCGCCGCCGGGGGTCTGCGCGGTGGACTGCGCATTGGCGATGTTCTCGGAGATGATCCGCATGCGACCGGCCTGGGCGCGCAGCCCAGAGGTCGCAATCCCCATCGATCTTGCAAAGTCGCTGCTGTTGTCCGTCATCGCCTGCCCTCCTCAGCTCCGCGGCTCATCGCTTGCCGATGGCGGTCTTCAACAGACCGAGGCTACGGCTGTAGAGCGAGCTCGCCGCGGCAAAGTCCATCTGGTTGGCGGAGACCTTCAGCATCTCGTCTTCGAGATTGACGGCATTGCCGGCAGGGCGCGTCTCGTAGCCAACCCGGCTGTTCTGATCGAAAGAGGTCGGCGCGGCGGCCGGCGAGATATTGACGCCCTGGGCGCGCATCATCGGCAGTGCGCCCATGCCGCCGCCGGCGGCGGGACCGCCGCTGCGGTCGAATTTCGGCTCCACCAGATCGCGCGGGCGGAAGCGCGGCGTATCCGAATTGGCGACGTTCTCGGCCAGCACGCGCTGGCGTTCCTGATGCCATTGCATCTTGGTGCGCAGCACAGACAACATGGGCATGTCGCTGATCGCCATCGGACCTCTCCGCTCCGCCCGAACACCTCGCCCGAGCTAGGCAGAATTTGCCGGCCACGTGGTTAATAACGGGTTAACTTTCGGGCAGATAGTTACCGGATCGTAAAGCAATCGGCTCAAATGCAAGTATTTTGGCGCCTCCTATCGCTTTTTCGCCGGAATTGCCCGATTAACCACAAAGTTCAGCCACGCCGGGGCGCGGCTAGAAGTCCGTTTTGGCGGCGGCGATTCTAGTTTATTGTTAACCATCGGCAGTTTCTGCCGGGGCATTACAGGCGAGGCGCGGTTCCCGCGTCGTCCGGCCGGTTCGATGGCAGAACCACAGGCATCGGGCGCGCGAGCGGAACCAGTCTGCGCCTGTCTGGGGATTTTCGGATGCAACAACCGGTCACATTCATTCTTGCCTTCGTTTTCGTGCTGGTGCTGATCGGCCTCGCGGCATGGTTGGTGCGCCGGTTCGGCGGCAATCGGCTCGGTGCCAATTCCGCGCGCGGGCGGATGCCGCGCCTCGCCGTGATCGATGCCGCTGCGGTGGACGGCCGCCGCCGCCTGGTCCTGGTTCGCCGTGACAATGTCGAGCATCTGATCATGATCGGTGGTCCGTCCGACATCGTCGTCGAGCCGAACATCGTTCGCGCGGCCCCTGGTCGCGAGCGCGATGCGGCACCGACCCGCGACACCGCGCGTGGCCCCTCTTTCGCCGAGCCCCCGAGCTGGACGCCGCCGGAGCCCGTCGAACTGTCCGAGCCGGATGCCGCTCCAGAGCCGGTGCCGGCGCGCCCCGCTCGCCCGTCCTTCGTGGAGGATCCGCGCCGCCCGGCCGCCGCCGTGCTGCCCGAGCGACGTCCGGAGCCCACCACCGCAACGCCTGAACCATCCCGTCCGGAGCCGCGCCCGGAACCGACGCCCGCGCCGCTCCCGCCGCGCGAACCGGCCTTGCTGCGCGCCTCGCGCAACGAGCCGCCACGTTCGGAAACGCCGCGCGTAGAAACACCGCGCGCGGAGATGCCGCGTAGCGAGCCGATGATGCCGCGTCCGATGCGCGCCGATCCGCCGATCCGGACCATGCCACCGACCCGCCCGCTGGAACGCACCAATCCGACGCCGGTCGCGGCGGTTGCTGCCAAAGTCGACAAGACGGAAGCCGCTGCCGTGGTCGTACCGCCGGTCGCGGCGACTACGCCATCGACCCCCGCCGCGATCTCCGCGGCCGACCAGAACCTCGCCGACATGGCGCAGCGGCTCGAAGCCGCGCTGCGCCGTCCATCCGGCGAGCCGGCCCGTGCGGAGGCGCCCGAGCCCCGTATCGGCGCTCCTTCAGTGGCGCCGGATGCGCCGGCCGCGCCACGTGTTCGTGCGCCGGACGTCTCGATCGCCGGCCCCGCCCGTGCCGAAGCGCCGGCGGTGGCGCCGCCGACCAAGTCCGGGTTCGAGAATCTTGAAGATGAGATGGCGTCCCTGCTGGGACGGCCGAAGTCGTCTTCGTGAGCCCCGGCAGCATTCCGCGTAGAGTAGTTTTCACCTCCGTTCTGATCGCCGCCGGGCTCCTGGCAAGCCCGGCGATGGCGCAGGATATCAGCATCAATCTGGGCGGCGGCGGCGGTGGCGTGACCGAACGCGCCGTGCAGATGATCGCGCTGCTGACGGTGCTGTCGATCGCGCCGTCGATCCTGATCATGATGACATCGTTCACGCGGATCGTGGTGGTGCTGTCTCTGCTGCGCACCGCGCTCGGCACCGCGACGGCACCGCCGAATACGGTGATCGTGGCGCTGGCGATGTTCCTCACCGCCTTCGTGATGGGACCGGTGCTGCAGAAATCCTATGACGACGGCATCAAGCCGCTGATGGCCAACGACATCACCGTCGAGCAGGCCTTGGTGCGCGCGTCCGGTCCGCTGCGCACCTTCATGCAGAAGAATGTGCGCGAGAAGGACGTCAAACTGTTCATGGATATGTCCGGCGAAGCGCCGCCGGCGACGCCCGACGAAATGTCGCTGCGCATCCTGGTGCCCGCCTTCATGATCTCCGAGCTGAAGCGCGCCTTCGAGATCGGCTTCCTGCTGTTCCTGCCGTTCCTGATCATCGACCTCGTGGTGGCTTCGGTGCTGATGGCGATGGGCATGATGATGCTGCCGCCGGCCGTGGTGTCACTGCCGTTCAAGCTGATCTTCTTCGTGCTCGTCGATGGCTGGTCGCTGGTGGCGGGCAGTCTGGTGCAGAGTTACGGGCAGTAGCGACGATCTGGCCGGATGACGATGCGCCACGCAGCCATCCGTAGGGTGGGCAAAGCGTAGCGTGCCCACATCGGCGGTTTGGTGGGCACGCTGCGCTTTGCCCACCCTACGGAAGCATTGGAAGCCGCTACCGCAGTCGCCCTTTCCTTCGCCCCGCTTGCGGGGAGAAGGTGGCCCGGCAAGCGCAGCGGCGCCGGGTCGGATGAGGGGGACTCTCCATTTGCTGCGGCGTTGGTGGAGAGTCCCCCTCACCCGCCTTCCACATGCTTCGCATGTTCCAGGCGACCTCTCCCCGCAAGCGGGGCGAGGTTAGAAAAATCCCTACCGCATCTCGATCTTGCGCACCTTCACCACCGGGCGCGTCGGCATCGCGGGCAACGAGCCGGTCGGCGACATGTCGGCGCCGGCGCCGGGCACGGTCGCCTTCGCGCTGGTCTCGGGGAAGCGCTGCTTCATCTCGCGCAGGAAGCCGTCGAGCGTATCGACGGAGGCGGCCATCTTGGCGATCGCCGCGAATTCCGAACTGTTGCCGGTCTGCGGCTTGCTCGCCGTATCGAACGCAATCTTGTCGGCACCAGCATTCATCAGCGGCGCGAATTTCTCGCGGAAGCGCGCGAGGCCGAGCGCATCCTCGGCCAGCGCATAGCCTACGACGGCGCGGATGACGTCGCTCTTCTCGGTTGCGGTGAGCGGCGTGAAGTCGGTCCAGCGATTGCCGTAATAGAGTTCAATCTGCTCGGCCGCCTCGCGCCAGCGCCGCGACGACCAGTAGATGTCCGACCGCAGCCGGATCGCCTCGCGACCGGGGACGTTGGCGATGATGTCGAGCGCGAGATCGCGGCGGCCGATATCGCTCTGGGCGCGGGCTTCCAGCAGCAGGCGTTGCTGGCGCAGTTCACCGGACAGATCACTGATGCGGGTGGTGCGCATGGCTGCGATGGCGCGCTCGGGCTTGCGGGCCATCAGATAGACCGTCGCGAGGCGCGCCGCGACCTGCGAACGTGCAGCGCCTTCGAGACGGAAATCGACCTGATACTGCAGCAGCTCGGCGGCCTGGTCGAGCAGGTCCACCGCCACGAGACGATCGGCAAGCCGGCGGATCATCTCGTCGCCGCGGCGGCCGATCGGCGTCAGCTCGCGGAATTCATAGAACATCGCCAGCGCTTCCACCGGCGGCAGCTTGTCGCCCTTCGGCGAGAGATAGACGTCCGAGAACAACGCCTGCGCTTCGTCCTGCACCTGCCGTGCAGCCTCGCTATTGGCCTGGCGCTCGGTGGCGATCCGCGCCGCCATCAGCGCATCCTTGTAGCGCCCGGCCTTTGCGTACATCTGCGACAGCAGCTGCAACGCCCGCACCTCGACGCCGTCGCCGCGCCACGTCACTGCGAGGGTTTCAAGCTCCGTGAGTGCATCGTCGTCGCTGATCTCGTTGCGCTTCTGGCGCAGCACGACTTCGCGCAACTTGGCTTCGGCTGCCGACGGGCGATCGATCGAGCCGGTCACCTCGGCATATTTCGACAGTGCATCCTTCTCGCGACCGAGCGCTTCATCCAGCCAGGCACTCAGCAGCGTCGCCGACGGCTTCATCTCCGCGGGAATGCCGACGACTTCCAACTCGCTGCCGCGCGACGATGCGCTGGCATAGTCCTTCACTTCGAGCGACGCGCGCAGCGCCATCATCAGACCGATGCGCTGCAGGTCCGGCGGTAGCGCCGCGAGCGTGAATTCCGAATTCTTGAAGCGCTCGCGCGCCTCGACCCATTTGCCCTGCTTGGCGAAGGCGAAGGCCTTCCACAATTCGGCGTCGTAGCCCGGGCCGAGCACCGGCTGGGCGACATCCTTCAGCGTCTGTTCGGGGCGACCGATCAGCGCGCTTGCAACCGCATGGATCACCAGTGCCGCGGCACTTTCCTCGCCGGGCTTCATGTCGGAGATCGCGAGATCCGCCACGCCCTTGGCCTCGTGATACATGCCGCGCGCCATATAGAATTTGGCGAGATCCATGCGCGCAGAGGTCACCGAGCCGGTATCGGCGACGGCGGCCGCGTCGATCAGTTTGTCATAGCGCTGGTTGAAAGGACCTTCCTGATCGATCCGCCACTGGCCGATATCAAAAATAGGCCGCGCCACCGTCGAGGCGCGCTGAGGTGCTGCATCCGCCGGCGACAGCGTCAGCCCACCCGGGCGCGTCAGCGTCACCTTGTCGGTGGCGGCATCGACGACGACCTCGTCGGAATTGGTCTGGACGACGACGCCATGGATCGACTCCAGCAGCGAGAACTCGACGAAGTCCTGACGACGCACGAAGCCACGCGCCGGCGGCAACGCTGTCACGACGGTGAGTACGTCGCCGGCATCGGGATCGGTGAGGCGATGCTTGAGGCCCGGCCTGGCCAGCGGCACCTGCACGCTGGCTTTCGACGGATCGGCGATGTTGCGCACCGCCGACAAGGGCTGCGATTGCGTCAGCCGCGTATCGGCCAGCGTCAGCGTCCAGGCCTGCCCGCTGCTATCGGCCTCGTCGGCGGACAGCGAAGCAAGTTGCGGCCGGTTGAGGCGGATCCGCACGGCCTGCCCCTTGTCGAGCTTGATCGCCTCGGCATCGGCGACCACCGAACCGCTGTCGCGGCGGATCGCTGCGACGTCGAGCGGCTTGGAGGAGTCCGTCACCAGCCACAACATGTCGCCGCGACGAAACAGCGCCACCGGCGTCGGCGCCGGGAACGCAAAATTCATGCGCACGCCTTCGCTGCTGCGCTTGATCTCGATAGCGACGCCGGCGGCATCGACAGGTGCTGCGGCAGGCGCTGGTCGTGGGGCTGGCGGCGGCGCGGTCTCTTTGACGGCCGGAGCAGCAGGCGCGGGCGCTGCGGCTGGCGCTGCTGCCGCGACTTTCACCGGCTCAGGCTTCTGCGCCTCGACCGTGGCGACAGGAGCGACAACCGGCGCTTCCTTCTTGTTGGGTAGCGCAGCCTCACGCGCGATCGACTCCGAGGTCGGCGGCGTGATGTCGCTGGATTTCTGCGCCGGTGCGGTCTCTACGGGTTTGACGTCGACAGGCGCAGCTTCCACGGGCTTGGCCGCTGCCGGCTTCGCTTCAGCGGGCGGCGCAGCCGGGATCTGCGCCAGCGGCGACGGCTTGTCCTGCTGCTGGAAACCGATATCGACGATGTAGTTCTTGTCGTCGCGAAACGATTTCACGTCCACGTCGCCGATCAGCGCGATCTCGACGGCCGTGCGATTGCCGTCCATCGCCTGACCAATGGACGCCACATTGGCGGGCGCCGACAGTTTCGCATCGGCGAGATCGAACACCAGTCCCGCATTGAAGGTGAGCGTCAGGCGCTTGTCGTCGAGCAGCGAGGAGACACCGACATTGGGCGGCGTCTCGAACGACAGACGCACGAAAGTCGGCGCCACCGAAGCCCGCACGCGGATCGGCGCCTTCTTCTGGCCCTCGGATGCCGCGCGCTGCTGGCGCAGCGCACGTTCGGCCGCACGCGCACGGTCGGAGAGTTCCTTGACGACATCCTGCGGCAATCCTGGCGGGGCGCCCTTCCAGCCATCGGGCAACAGGTCGATGAAGATGCGCTCGCCCGCCGTCATCGAATTGATGGTCACGCGGCGCGACAGCGCCAGACGAAGTGCCGTGCCATCCGGATCGCGACGCGCCGACCCGATATAATCGGGCGCGGCATCGCCGAGCATTTCGACGGGGACATCGACCGGGCGTTTGAAGCGGACGATCAGCACCGAGCCGGCCTGGCTGATCTCGGACTCGACGTCTTCCGCCAGCTTAAGCACGATGCGTGCATAACCGCCGGAGGTGGAGAGTGCCGCCGTTCCCTTCACGCTCTGGGCAAAGGCCGAGAGCGAAAAGGTGGTGGACAGCGAGAGCACGACGGCCAAGCCGGCACAACGCGACGCCGCCCACGTCCAAGCGCGGGGGCGCGTCCAACATGCTGCAGCTGGCTTGCGCGGCATTTGCGAGGTGTCTCTCAGCCCAGGCTATGGCGGACGATCATTCGTCCATCCTGCGCCAAATCTAGAAGCCGGCCTCTAAGGAGTTGTTAATGCTTTTCTTTAATTCCGCACCGGTTGCACCGGCCTGCCCTCGATCTTCGGCAATTCCACCGTCGCGGCCGCGCGCTCGCCACCCTGGGCCCGCCGCGCCAGTTCCACCGTCAGTCGCTCGGCCGCTTCCGGCAGCATCAGGCCAAGGATGTCCGACATTTTGCGTGGCGCGATCTGCGAGGCGATCTCGAACAGCACGGGCATTTCCAGCCGATCGAAAATCTTGGCGGCATCCTTCGGCTTCATGCTTTCATACATGGTGACGATGCCCTTGAAGCGCGCCGCATCGACCTCGCTCTTTTGCTCCGTCGCCGACTTGATGCCGGCTTCGACGCCTTTCATCTCATCGACTTTGGTCTCGATGCGCTTCTCCGCGGACCTCAACAGATTTTCGCGAATTTCGAGTTCGCGCGCGCGGGCGTCCAGTTCCTGACGGCGCGACTGCAGCCGCTCGAGGATCGCGCGCTCGGATTCCGACATCTTCGGCGCCTGCTCCACCGGCGGCGTATTGGTGACCGTGACCGCGTCAGGAGCGCCCACTGCAGGTTTTGCGGGCTCATCCTTCTTCGCGGAGACCGAACCGGTGATATCCGGATCGATCGGCTTGGGGCCACCAGGAAAATTGAACATTTCCTGCGCCCAGGATTGCTTGTCGGACTGTTTCGCAGGCTGCGGCTGATATTCGAACACGTAGCCGCCATCGATCACCAGCCCCGCGATCTTGAGGATCGCAAGGCCGAAGATCGCAACCAGGACGACTGGCAGGATACGAATATCGCGGAATGCCCTCATGCAGCGATGCCGTCAGGCCTCCGTCGTTCAGCGAATGCCTGGCGTTCGGCGAAAGCCTGGCGCTCGGCAAACGCCTGCGCCGCGGCCGCATTGGCGCGTGCGGCGGAGACACGACCAACCGCAGTGGCTGCCGGTGCTTCCACCGGGTCGGCGGATGCCGTGAGCGGACGCGCTGCGATGGCGATCTTGGACAACCGGCGGACCACGTCATCGCCTTCGGCCAGCTGCGCCTTGAGCTGTTTGGCGAGTGCGGTCGCGGCATTGATCTGCGCGCCAAGATTTTCGTTGACGTCGCGCACCGTGTGCTTGAGCCCGCCGATCGCGCGCTCGGCGATTTCGGTGACGGTGATCAGCTCACCGATGGTGGCCTTCAACGACTGTTCATCCGCCTTGAGCTTCTTCAGGCGTTTGTTGAGCAGCATGCAATAGCCAATGGTCAGAACCAGCAACACGGCGACCAGGCCTTCTATCACGATTCCCAGCGAATGGCTCATTGTGCCTCCATCATCTTGGTTTGCTCGTCTGCTTTCTCAAACATCGCGAGGGTGGTGTGCGGCTTGCGCAGATTTTTCGTGACCCTGATGGCGACACGGTCGCCGACCCGACCCATGCGCCCCTCCGTCAGGGTGACGGAGCCGCAGCGCACGGCGACCAGCGCATCGGCCTTCATTTCCAGCGGCAGCGTATCGCCCACCTTGAGGCTCATCAGCTGCTTCAGTGGAATGTTGGCCTCATAGAGCACCGCATCGACGGCGATTTCAGCCTGCGCGAGTTCGGTCGCCAGATGGCTTTCCCAGACCGGATCACGGCCGAACTTTTCGCCCATGAACATCTGCATGAGCGTGCCGCGGATCGGCTCGATGGTCGCGTAAGGCAGCAGCAGTTCGATATCGCCGCCGCGGTCTTCCATATCGACATGCAGGCGCACCAGGATGGCAGCATTGGCCGGCCGGCTGATCGCCGCAAAGCGCGGATTGGTCTCGAGACGATCGATACTGAACGACACCGGCGACAGCGGGCGAAATGCCTGTTCGGCGTCGGCCAGCACCACCTCGATCAGGCGCTTGACGAGATTGGTCTCGATGGTGGTGTAGGGGCGCCCTTCGATTCGTATCGAAGCCTGGCCGCGACGGCCACCCAGCAACACGTCGATCATCGAATAGATCAGGCTGGAATCGACGGTGGCGAGACCGAAGTTCTCCCACTCTTCCGCCTTGAACACGCACAGCACCGCCGGCAGCGGAATCGAATTCATGTAGTCGCCGAAGCGCACCGAGGTGATCCGGTCCAGCGAGACTTCGACATTGTCCGAAGTGAAATTGCGCAGGCTCGTGGTCATCAACCGCACCAGACGGTCGAACACGATTTCGAGCATCGGCAGACGCTCATAGGACACCATCGAGGAGTCGATGATGGCGCGAATGCCGGAGTTTTCGTCGAGATTGATTTCATTGACGCTGAAGCCGAGGAGATTGTCGATCTCCTCCTGCGACAGCACGCGTTCGCCGCCGTTCTTGCCGCCGCCGAGATCGCGGCCGCCATCTTCCACCATGGCGGCCCATTGCTCGGCCATGGTGCCGGTAAGTTCGTTTTCGGCAGCAGCTCTCGCGGCCTCTTCGGGATCCTCTGAATCCAGAGACGCTTCCCATTCGGCGGCAATTGCGTCCTGATCGACCTGCTCGGGTGACATCGTTCTAGACCCACATCCTCATTGCGAAAATCTTCACTGTGAAAATCTTCACTGAATAAGGATTTCCTTGAAAAGCACCGCGTTGACATGGTTCGGCGCGATCGCCGCGTTGACCCGGCGCGTCAGTTCTTCCTTCAACCGAAACATCCCGATCGACCCGTTGAGGTCGGACGAGCGCAATTCGCGCAGATAGACCTGGGCCATGTCGGTGATGCGCGGCATCGACGGCGTGATCAGTGCCACCTGCGGCGCGTCCTTCACCTCCAGCACCAGCTTGGCCTTGAGATACTGCACGCGCTCACCCGGCTGACCGGCGAGGTTGACCATGATCTCGGGCACCTCGACGAAGGATAGCGGCTTGGCGACCGGAGGCGCCTCGGCGTGCTCATCCTTCTTCTTGCCCTTGGCCAGAAAGAAGTAACCGCCACCGCCGCCGACAAGCGCCAGCGCCACCACCCCGATGATGATCAGCTTGAGTTTGCTCTTCTTGGGAGCGCCGGCTTCGTCCCCACCAGGGGCGCCGTCTGAAGTGTCGGTGTCCGCCATCGCCTCGCCCGGTCTGGGAATCTGGGATGGGCTCGATGCTGCCAAGCAGGCCCTGAAGACGCGATACAAACTGCCGCCAGCGCACAAGGCCCTGTCTGATCAGGACGCTAGGTCGCAATGGTTAATGGAACCTTTATTTTCGCCGATCACTAGGAAAATTTTGCCGGCAAATATGGTCAACAAGACCTTTCTGCCGCCTTGGATGCGGGTCAGAATATTACCAAGCCATTGGTTTTGAACGATTTTTCAAACTGGCATGGGTTTCGCTAACCTCTAGAGCGGACCACGGCTTGGGAGAGCTTGAGTGGTCCACGAGATCCACGAACCGGCTTGGGAGAGCCGCTCGTTGGAACAGGGGAGATCACCCGATGGAGAACATGCTTCTCGTCGGATTGTCGCGGCAGATGACGCTTCGTCGGCAGATGGACGTCGTCGCGAACAACATCGCGAATATCAACACCACCGGCTTCAAGGCCGAGCGGACGCTGTTCGAGGAATATCTGAGCCCGACCGCCCGCGAAGACAACTTCGTCGCCGGCCGCGATCGCCGGGTATCGTTCGTGCAGGACCGTGCCACCATGCACGACTTCGCCGGCGGCCCGGTGGAGCAGACCAAGAACCCGCTCGACGTCGCCATCGACGGCAACGCCTTCCTCGTGGTGCAGACCCCGGCCGGCGAGCGCTACACCCGCGACGGCGGCCTGCAGATCAACAATCTGGGCCAGCTCGTGAATGCCAGCGGCCGCCCCGTGCTCGGCACCAACGGCCCGATCGTGTTTCAGCAGACCGACCACGACATCAACATCTCGCAGGACGGCACGGTCACGGTGCTCGAAGGCACCAACCGCATCGACAGCGTCCGCGGCAAGATCCGCATGGTGCAGTTCGCGCAGCCGCAGCGGCTCGAGAAGGACGGCTCCAACCTGTACTCGGCCGGCCCCGGCGCCACTGCGCAGCCGTCGCTCACCGCCAAGCTGAACCAGGGCTTCATCGAACGCTCGAACGTGTCGTCGGTGACTGAGATGACCCGAATGATCGAAGTCACGCGTGCCTATACGGAGCTGTCGAACATGCTGCAGTCGCAGGGTGACTCGCGCCGCACCGCCATCGAAAAACTCGCCGACGTTCCGGCTTAAGGGAAACTGACCCATGCGCGCACTTTATACCGCAGCGACCGGGATGGCGGCCCAGGAACTCAACGTCCAGGTCATCTCGAACAACATCGCGAACATGCGCACGACCGGCTACAAGAAGCAGCGTGCCGCATTCCAGGACCTGATCTACGACCATGTGCGCCGCGTCGGCGCCCAGGCCTCGGATCAGGGCACCATGATCCCGGTCGGCGTCGATATCGGCGGCGGCGTCAAGACCGTCGGCACCCCGCGCATGATGGGCCAGGGCACGCTGTCCACCACGGGCAATGATCTCGACGTCGCGATCCGCGGCGAAGGTTTCTTCAAGATCCAGATGACCGACGGCACCTTCACCTATACGCGTGACGGTTCGTTCTCGACGGACTCGCAGGGCCGCATCGTCAACGCCCAGGGCAATCTGCTGCAGCCGACCATCACGGTGCCGACCGCGGCCTCGCAGCTCACCATCAATGCAGCCGGTCAGGTCTCGGTGATCGTGCCCGGCTCCACCACGCCGACCGTGCTCGGCAGCATCGGCCTGACCCGCTTCATCAACAAAGCGGGCCTCAATCCGATCGGCGACAACCTGTTCACCGAAACGCCCGCCTCCGGTCCGCCGCAGGACGGCACCGCCAATCTCGACGGTTTCGGCGACATGCAGCAGCGCAACCTCGAACAGGCCAATGTCGAAGTCGTCACCGAAATCTCCGACCTGATCGCCGCACAGCGCGCCTATGAGATGAACGCCAAGGTGATCAGCGCCGCCGACCAGATGCTGCAATCCACGTCCGGCATGTTCCGCTGAGGAGGATGATCATGACCCCCACGATCCGCTCACTTCTCACAGCGACCGCCCTGCTCGTCTCCGCCACGGCGGCCTTCGGGCAGGCCCAGCGCGACGACGCCATCATCGCGCCGACTCTGCGTCCCCATGTGTCGGTATCGAGCGACGTGGTGCGCATCGGCGACGTCATCGACAATGCCGGCCCGGCGGCCGGCACGGCGATCTATCGCGCGCCCGATCTCGGCACCGTGGGCACGCTGACGACGGCACAGATCATCGCCACGCTGCGCAGCCATCAGGTGATCGGCGTCGAGACCGGCGGCCTGCAATCGATCTCGGTGACACGGCTATCGCGCAGCATCGAGAGCAAGGAAATCGAGGCGCAGGTTGCGCAGGCGCTGCAGCATCGCAATGGTCTCGGCGACGCGGCCAACCTGACGCTGACATTCGATCGCGATGTGCAGGACATCCAGCTCGACCCCGCTTTCACCGGCACGCTCGATCAGGTCGCAACGCGCTTCGACGCGCGCAGCGGCCGCTTCGACGTCAGCTTCGCCGTCGGCAATGGCGTCAATGCCCCGGCCGCCAAGCTGCGCTTCACCGGCACCGCCGTTGAAACCGTCGAAGTGGCCGTGCTCGCCCGCGGCGTCGAACGCAACGAGGTCATCAAAGCGTCCGACGTCATCGTCGAACGGCGCCCGAAGGCTGAAGTCGGCCAGGACGGCGCCAGCCGCGACCGCACGGTCGGCATGCAGAGCCGTCGTCAGCTCCGCGCCGGCCAGGCCGTCCGCAATGCCGATCTCGCCAAGCCTGATCTGGTGGTGCGCGACCAGGCCGTCACGCTCGTGTTCCGGTCATCCGGCCTCTATCTCACGGTCCGCGGCAAGGCGCAGGACTCCGGCACCGAAGGTGACGTGGTCAATGTGATGAACCTGCAGTCCAAGCGCAGCGTTGCCGGTGTCGTCACCGGCCGCGGCGAAGTCACCGTCTCCGCCCCGTCCGCTTCGCCGCTCCCGGGCGAACGCGCGCCGGCCCCCTCTCCCGCAACCGCCGACCCTGCGCCCCAGAAAATCTCCCGCGCTAATTCTCCCATCTCCATCGCCGCCAACGACCGCGTGCCCGTCTCTCGCAAAGCTGAGTAAAGTTGATGTACCCGTCCAGCCGCCCCCTCATCCTCGCAGCGCTGCTCGCCACCGGACTTGGCGGCTGTTCGTCGATCGATCGCCTGTCCTCCATCGGCGAGAGGCCGGCGCTCACCGCGATCGAGAATCCGACGACACAGCCGGGCTACAAGCCGGTACAGATGCCGATGCCGAAGCCTGAAGTGGTCTCCTACAATGCGAACTCGCTATGGCGAAACGGCTCGCGTGCGTTCTTCAAGGATCAGCGCGCGCGCCAGATCGGCGACATTCTCACCATCACGGTGAACTTCACCGACAAGGCGAATATCGCCAACCAGACCCAGCGCAGCCGCACCAGCAAGGAAGACTCCGGCATCACGGATTTTGCCGGCAGCAAACTGCTGACGGGCTCGGCCGCCTCGGTGCTGCCGGGTCGTATCCTCAGCACCGACAGCGCCTCGTCGAGCGACGGCAAGGGTTCGGTTGCCCGCCAGGAGGCGTTACAGACCAATGTCGCCGCCGTCGTCACGCAATTGCTGCCGAACGGCAATCTGGTGGTCGAGGGCAAGCAGGAAATCCGCGTCAATTACGAGATCCGCGAACTGATCGTCGCCGGCATCGTGCGCCCCGAGGATATCCAGAGCGACAACACCATCGACAGTTCGAA
>SDZE01000627.1 GCA_004173095.1 Bradyrhizobiaceae bacterium | reverse complement strand
CGCCAATGCCACCGCCGGCGTCATGGCCACCGGCAAGGCTGAGCCGCTCAAGATCCGCGTTTACACGACCTTTGCGGCCAAATGGCTGATCACGCGGCTGCCGTCATTCTACGTGGCCTATCCCACCATCAAGCTGAACATCAGCAACACCGTCGCGCCGATCGATTTCGAGAAGGACAAGGTCGATCTCGCCGTACAGTTCGGCGATGGCAAATGGCCGGGCGTTGAAACGGAGTTGCTGTTCAAGGATGTGATCCAGCCGATGTGCAGTCCAAAGCTGCTCAAGCGCGCGCGTCTCGCCGAGCTCGACGATCTCCGCAAGGTACAGTTGCTCCACTCGCATTATCGCCGCGCAGACTGGCCGGATTGGCTGATGGCGGTGAAGCGGCCAGATCTGCTCACCGATGCCGGCGTCAGTTTTCCGAGCTCGGTGCTGACCTATCAAGCCGCAGTGGAAGGCGTCGGTGTGGCGGTTGGCCAGCTCTTCCTGCTGCGTAACGAGATCGCGGATGGCACGCTTGTGCCTTTGTTCAACGCACCGTTTCAGCGCCCGATGGCCCATTATGTGGCCTGGCCGAAGAATCGCCCGCTCGGCCGGAAAGCACGCAGTTTCGTCCACTGGCTAAAAGGGCAAATCGAGGCGTCGATCGCACCAACTAATCGGGTGTATTGAGGTGGCTGCTTTGCGCCAGGAGCGGGCATCTAGATTACACCCTCAGTCGCTCAAGTGAACGCGGATCGCGGTTCGCATCAATCCAGCGAATTCTTTTTGTTGACTGACCAAAGCGTCAGTCAATCCTGCTACGCATATCGCAAGTGGCGCGCTCGACTCGGTGAGCTTCGGCAATGGCATCGCAACCACGCCCGCACCTGGGGTAACCAAGCTCAGCGACAGAGCGTGCCCCTGCTTCCGAACTTTCTCAACCTCGACCAGCAGCGACTTGATATTAACCGCCTTGGCGGCATCCGCTTCAGCTGCATTCATCAGCTTGACCAGGCGCCGCACCTCCTTGTTCGGGTAACTCGCCAGCAGCGCGTAGCCGAGGCCCGACCGCGCGAGCGGGCGCAGCGTTCCGGTGCGGACGTAAAGCCGCATCGGCAGCTTCGCCTGGATCACATGGATATATTGCGCCGCAAGGCCCGTGCGCAGCCCGACCATCACGGTCTCGCCGGTGCGCTCGGCGAGATCTTCCATCAGATTGATCAGGCGCCCCTGCTGGAACAGCGATGGGCTGATCCAGTGCCCCAGCATCGACAGCCGCGCCGTCGGGATATAGGTACGGCGGCTGGGATCGTAATGCAGATATCCCATCGCAGTCATGGTGCGCATCAGCGCCGAGGTGCTGGACTGCGGCAGACCGAGGCTGTCGGCCACCTCAATGGCCGACGCATCGCATTTCTGCTCCTCGAAGAATTCGAGGACGTCGAAGACGCGCTTGGCCGACTTTACGGCGCTGTCCGGCCTGCGCCCCGGCTGCTCCGAGCTCTTGGCGTCACGTCGCGCCTCTAGAGCGTGTCGCGCCCCGCCTTTCCTGACACGTGTTGCGACTGCGCGCTTCATGCCTGGATTACCGCCCCTGTTGCACCGTACGCCGCTTCAGCCACCATCCATACTGGTCCGGCCATCCCTCCCATTCCGGATCGCAGCCAAGCTGCAGCGCCGCCTGAGCAGGCCAGTTCGGATTCCACAGCAACTCGCGCCCCAGCGCAATCAATGTCGCCTGCCCGTTCTGCAGGATCGACTCGGCATAGTCCGCCTCACGGATCAGCCCGACCGCGATGGTCGGGATCTTCGCTTCGCGCTGGATGCGTTCCGCAAACGGCACCTGGAAGCCGGGTGTGCGCGACACCAGTGAGTTGCCGCGCGGAAGCTTCATGCCGCCCGACGAACAGTCGATCATGTCGATACCGAGTTTCTTCAACTCGGCGGAGAATGCGACGGAGTCGTCGATCGACCAGCCGATATCGACGCCGTCCACCGAGGAGATGCGCACCAGGGCCGGCAGATGCGCCGGCCATTCCTCGCGCATGATGCCGGCGATCTTGAGCGGCAACCGCATCCGGTTGTCGCGGCTGCCGCCATAGGCGTCGTTGCGGTTGTTGGCGAGCGGCGACAGAAAGGAATGCATCAGATAGCCATGGGCACAATGCAGCTCGACCACGTCATAGCCGGCCGCGCGCGCGCGCCGGAATGCCGCGCGATAGTCGTCGACCACGTGGTCGATATCCTCACCGGTCATCATATGCGGCGCCGGCCATCCGCTGTCGAACGGGATGCTACTCGATGCCGCGATATCCCAAGGCCCCTCGCCGCGCGCCGCGACATCGGCCTGCCCGAGCGGCTCGCCGCCTTCCCACGGCCGCTGCGATGACGCCTTGCGACCGCCATGGGCGATCTGGATCGCCGCCTTGGCATTGAGATCGTGGATCAGCGTCGCCAGCTTGGCATGGCCCGCGGTCTGCGCATCGTCCCAGATTCCGAGACAGCCATGGGTGATCCGCCCTTGCACGCTCACCGAGCTCTGTTCGACGAAGACGAGACCGGCACCGCCGGCGGCGAGCTTGCCCACATGGGTGACGTGCCAGTCGGTGGCGAAGCCGCCCTGCGCCGAATAGGTCGCCATTGGCGAGACGACCACGCGGTTCTTGAGCCGGAGCTCACGGAGATCGATCGGCGTGAACAGCAAGGGTTGATCAGTCATGGTCGTCTTTTCCGATCTTACTTCTTCAGCAACGGGCAGGCGCTGTCTTCAGGCGCCACGAACGCGTCCTTGCCCGGAATCACTTGGACGAGTTTTTCGTAATCCCAGGCCCCCTTGGACTCCGCCGGCGTCTTCACCTGCACCAGATACATGTCGTGAATGAGCTGGCCGTCCTCGCGCAGATAGGCGTTGCGGGCGAAGAAATCGTCGATCGGCATGGTCTTCATCTGCGCGATCACCTTCGGTCCGTCATCGGTGCCGGATTTGTCCACCGCCTTCAGATAGTTCATCACGCCGGAATACAGTCCCGCCTGCACCATGGTCGGCCGCTTGCCGGTCTTGGCCATGTAGCGCGCGGTGAATTCGCGGGTCTTGTCGTCCAGATCCCAGTAAAAGGCGGTAGTTAATTGAAGGCCCTGCGCCGCCTGCAGGCCGATGGCGTGAATGTCGCTAGTCTGCATCAGGAACGCCGCCAGTTTCTGCTTGCCCTTGGCGAGGCCGAACTCCTGCGCCTGCCGGATCGAATTGGCGAGATCGCCGCCGGTATTGGCGAATGCAATCACGTCGGCTTTGGAGG
>SDZE01000082.1 GCA_004173095.1 Bradyrhizobiaceae bacterium | reverse complement strand
ATTCCACCTTGGGCATGTCCTTCAGCGTCATCGATGGATAGGTATCGAAATTTTCCTGCTCCATGCGGCCGTCCTTCACGGTGCATTCGCCGTAGAACAGTGCCGACAATCCGTAGACGAACGAACCCGCAATCTGCCGGTCGATCTGCCAGGGATTGACGGCATGGCCGGGATCGGTGGCGGCGATGATGCGGTGGATCTTGATCTTGTTGCCATCAGTGACGGAAATCTCCGTCGCTGCAGCCACGTAGCTGCCAAAACCCATATGCTGACAGATGCCGCGATACACGCCCTTGGCCGCCGGCGTGGTCCAGCCGATCTTGTCGGCCACCGCATTCAGCACCGCGAGGTGCTTGGGATGTTTCGACATCAGCTTGCGGCGGAATTCCACGGGATCCTGTCCCACCGAATGCGCCAGTTCGTCCATGAAGCATTCGAGATAGATGGCGTTCTGGTTGACATTGACGCCGCGCCAGAAGCCCGGCGGCACATGCGGGTTGCGCATGGAATGATCGACCAGCAAATTCGGCACGCTATAGCCGATCGCCGCCTCGCCGGAGGTGTTGAGCCCCTGGAACACCACCGGGTCCATGCCGTTCTGCATGCCCTCCGGCCGCACCGAGGCCAGGATCGACTGGCCGGAGATGCGGACGTGCAAGCCGACCAGATTGTTGTCGGCATCGAAGGCGCCGACCAGTTTGCTCTGCGTGGTCGGATGATAGCGGCCGTGCAGCATGTCCTCTTCGCGCGACCACATCAGCTTCACCGGCGTGCCCGGGATCTGCTTGGCGATGGCCACCGCCTGCCGCACATAGTCGGTCATGCCGCGGCGGCCGAAGCCGCCGCCGGGCATGATCTTGTAGACCTCGCATTTGTCGCTCGGCAGGCCCGACGCTTCGACGGTGGCGGCGAAGGCGGCCTCGCCGTTCTGGGTGCCGGTCCACACTTCGCATTTGTCCGCCGTATAGAGCGCCGTCGCGTTCATCGGCTCCATGGTGGCGTGGTTCTGATACGGATAGGCGTACACCGCCTCGACCTTTTTCGCCGCGCCGGCGAAGGCAGCAGTCACGTCGCCGTTCTTGTTGGCGACGAAAGCCGGCTGCGCGGCATCGAGTCCTTCCGCCAGCCATTTGGCGATCGATGCGCTGGAGACATTGGCGTTCGGGCCATTGTCCCACACCACCGGCAGCGCTTCGAGCGCCGTTTTGGCGTGCCACCACGTATCGGCCACCACGGCGACCGCGGTGTCGCCAACGCGGACGACTTTCTTGACGCCCTTCATGCCGGTGATCTTGGCTTCGTCGTAGCTCTTCAGCTTGCCGCCGAACACCGGACAGTCCTTGATGGCCGCGTTGAGCATGCCCGGCAGCTTGACGTCGGAGCCGTACATCATCTTGCCGTTGGTCTTCTCGATCGTATCGAGACGCTTCAGCGGCTTGCCGGCAATCGTCCAGTCCTTGGGATCCTTGAGCGGCACGTCCTTTGGCGGTTCAAGCTTGCCGGCCGCATCGGCGACCTTGCCGTAAGTCACGGTGCGACCGCTCGGCGTATGCGTGATGATGCTGTTGGCGGCGGTGCATTCGCCGACCGGTGCCGACCACTCGTTGGCCGCGGCTTGAATCAGCATCATCCGCGCGGCGGCACCGCCTTTGCGGACATAGTCATGCGAGGCGCGGACGCCGCGGCTGCCGCCGGTGGAGAAATCACCCCACACGCGTTTGCGGGCGACGCTCTGGCCCGGCGTCGGATATTCGGTCGTCACCTTCGACCAGTCGCATCCGAGTTCTTCGGCGACGAGCTGCGCCAGGCCCGTCAGCGTGCCCTGTCCCATCTCGGAACGGGCGATGCGGATCACCACCGTGTCGTCGGGTTTGATGACCACCCAGGCATTCACCTCCGGCGGAATCTCGGCCGCCGCATGGGCGGAGGCGAGACCGCCGGATCGGAGGTCGAAGCCGAGCGCCAGTCCGCCACCCACAGCGGCGGTTCCCAACACGAAGGCGCGGCGATTCAAGGTCGGCATATGAGTCATGATGGCCTTCCTCAAGCGCTGGCTGCAGTGTGAATGGCTTCGCGCACTTGCTGGAACGTGCCGCAGCGGCAGATATTCGTCACCGCCATATCGATATCCGCATCGGTCGGCTGCGGGATCGCTTCCAGCAGTGCCGCCACCGCCATGATCATGCCGCTCTGGCAATAACCGCATTGCGGCACGTCGTGGTCGATCCAGGCCTGCTGCACCTTGTGCATCACGCCATTGGCCGCCAGACCTTCGATGGTCGTGATCTCTCGACCGATCGCCGCGCTCAACGGCATGCTGCAGGAACGGACCTGCTGGCCGTCCACATGCACCGTGCAGGCGCCGCATTGCGCGACGCCGCAGCCATATTTGGTGCCGGTCAGGCCGACATTTTCGCGGATCGCCCACAGCAGCGGCGTATCCGCGTCAGCATCGACCTCAAAGGTCTGGCCATTGATTTTGAGAGTCGCCATCGCAAGTTTCCCGAAGTCGCTGAAATACGTTCTGGCAGCGAGCTTGGGCGAAGAATGGAGTTATTCCAAATCAAATCTGCTTGCGGCAGAATTTTGCGATGCGGGACTAAACCATCCGCGCCAATCGCACGTCCACCTCGCGCTCCACGAACTGCCATTCCTCGCTGTCGCGCAGCATCGCGACGAGTTCCTCGAACAGCTCCGCATGAGCCGGCGCATATTCGAACCAGGTGAGGAAATCGAACGGGCCGCCGAGATCGCGCGCATGGTAGAGTTGGCGTGCGATCGCCGGAAGGTATTTCAGGCTGTCGGCGATGTGGCGGGATTTGTCCTCGAAGATCCGCCGCCGTTCGTTCTGGCTCATCAGCCACCACGCATTGCTCTTGCGGATCGGGATCAGCGCCGCGCAGGTCGCTTCCGGGCGGCCGAGTCCGGCCTGCACCTTGTTGAGGGCGATCTTCTCCAGCCGCTCCACATAGCGGACATGGCTGGCGGTGCCGATCAGCCGCCACGAATTGGCCGACGGCGCCGGCGGTAGCGAGATGGTGTCGGCATGAGTGATGGAGAGCGCCGATGACCGGTGCAACGGAGAGCACCTGCCATGTGCCAGTCTGGCCGCCTCGGAATGTCGTGAACATGGGACCTGTTGAGCGCGGAACTTAGCCGATTTCAAGGGCAATATTTGGCCTATCGCGCCACCCTCATGGTGAGGAGCGCGCTCTTCGCGCGCGTCTCGAACCATGGCCCGGAGCGCTCGGCTATCCATCGAGACGCCGCGCAAGTGCGCGGCTCCTCAGGATGAGGTCGGTGGAAAGGCGCCTCTGCGCCCACCCACAGTCGCGCCACCCCCTGTGTATAACGGGCCTCGCGCGCTGAAAGATGGCCTTTCCCGCCCGCGGCACTATATGCATGACCAACCATGCGTTTCACGCCCCAATTTCTTGAAGAACTGCGCGCCCGGCTTCCGGTTTCGGAAGTCGTGAGCAAGCGCGTCAAGTTGAAGAAAGCGGGGCGCGAGTTCAAAGGCCTGTCGCCGTTCCAGCAGGAAAAGACGCCGTCCTTCACGGTCAACGACCAGAAGCAGTTCTATCACGACTTCTCCACCGGCAAGCACGGCAACATTTTCGACTTCGTGATGGAGACCGAAGGCGTCTCCTTCGTCGAGGCGGTCGAGCGGCTGGCCTCGATGGCCGGCCTGCAGATCCCCGCCGCGACACCGGATGCCGCGCGGCAGGAGCAGCGCCGCAGGACGCTGCATGACGTCATGGAGATGGCGGCAAAGTTCTTTCAGGATACGCTGACCTCGCGCCATGGCGCTGCCGCCCGCGGCTATCTCGCCGATCGCGGCATCGGCCCGCAGGTGCAATTGCAGTTCCGCATGGGCTATGCGCCGGAGGATCGCTTCGCGCTGAAGGAGCATCTCGGCGCCGCCGGCATCCCGGTGCCGGACATGGTCGAGACCGGCATGCTGATCGGCGGCGACGACATTCCGGTGCCCTATGATCGCTTCCGCGATCGCGTGATGTTTCCCATCACCGATGCCCGCGGCCGCATCATCGCCTTCGGCGGCCGTGCGCTGAAGAAGGACGTGCCGGCGAAGTATCTCAATTCGCCGGAGACGCCGCTCTTCCACAAGGGCGACAATCTCTACAATTTCCCCATGGCCCGCAAAGCCGCCCATGACGGTTCGCCCATCGTCGTCGTCGAGGGCTATGTGGACGTCATCGCCATGGTCGGTGTCGGCTTTCCCGGTGCGGTGGCGCCGCTCGGCACGGCATTGACCGAGAACCAGCTGCAGCTGTTGTGGAAGATGGTCGATGAACCCATCCTCTGCTTCGACGGCGACCGCGCCGGCCAGAAGGCGGCATGGCGTGCGGCCGAACTGGCGCTGCCGCATCTGAAGCCAGGCAAGAGCCTGCGTTTCGCCCTGCTGCCGGAAGGGCAGGACCCCGACGATCTCGCCCGCTCCGGCGGCCGCGGCGCCATCGAGGATGTCATCGCGGCGGCCGGCACGCTGTCGGACCTGATCTGGGCGCGCGAGATCGCGGCCGGCGATTTCACCACGCCGGAGCGGCGCGCGGCGCTGGAAGCGCGGATCGGCGAGATCTCGAACGGCATCCGCGACGACACCGTGAAGAAATACTACCGCCAGGATCTCGCCGAGCGCCTGTACCGACAGTTCGGTGGCGGGTCGCGGGGCAGCCATGGCGGCGGCAACCGGGGCGGGCAGGGCGGCAACTTTCAGCGCGCGCCGCAGCGCCCATTCGTGCCGCGAATCAGTCCTGCGAATCGCGGTGTGCCGCTGACGGCCAGCCAGGTGCTGGGTCGCGGCCCGTATCAGGCCATGAGTCCGCACCTGGCAACCTCGGCCCTGATGCGGGGCCAGCGCAGCGCCATCTCGCGGCGCGAGGCGCTGATCCTGCAATCTCTGATCAACCATCCCTGGCTGCTGCACGACCGTCTCGAGGAGGTCGCGGCGCTGGAACTCGCGCATCCCGAGATGCATCGGCTGCGCGCCGGCATCATCGCCGCCTTCGCCCACGAGCATCATCACGGCGACGAAGCCGAGCAAAGTGCGGAAATGCGTGAAGACCTGGTAAAGGCCGGTTTTTCGGAGCAATTACAGCAGGTTGAGCGCGCGGTGACAGTCAATGCGGTGTGGGCCGCACAGCCGGGGGCGGCCCGCGAGGACGTTTTGGCGACCTGGATCCAGCTGGTCGCCTTGCATCGGCAGTACCACTCCTTACTTAGAGAACTGAAAGATGCCGAGCTCGCTCTGGGCGCGGAGGCCAGTGAAACCAACTATGGTTGGCTCCGCGACGTCAAGGCACGGCTCGCCGAGGTGGACGGGACCGAGGCGCTCATCGAAGGTTTCGGCGAGCTGTCAGGCCGGTTCCAGCGCACCCAGTAAGGTCGGCGGCACGCAACTTGCTGCGGATGAGTGCGTCCAAAATGCAAAAAGACTCGCCAAATCCATGGTTTGGCGGCACAAACAGGGTTAATCCGGGCTTAAGTCTTCGTCGGCTAGAGCTCATCCAGATGAGATAGACAACCGGGTCGGATGGCAGGGTGGCGATAACGCGAGCGCCGCCCTTTGTGCGTCGGTCAGCTTTATGCCAGTCCGAGGTTCGCCGAACGGTTTTTGATGAGATGGCGGGGCCAGCGATAGGGCCCCCGGCGTGAGCGCGTTTCAGGAGCATTGAATGGCCACCAAGGCAAAGACGCTGCAGACCAAAGACAAAGAAAACGCGGCAGCGGATACCCCCGAGAAGGATGGTGCCGACGCGCCGTCGCCATTGCTGGATTTGTCCGACGCTGCCGTCAAGAAGATGATCAAGAACGCCAAGAAGCGTGGCTTCGTGACCTTCGATCAGCTCAATGAAGTGCTGCCCTCCGACCAGACCTCGCCCGAACAGATCGAAGACATCATGTCGATGCTCTCCGAGATGGGCATCAATGTCGCCGAGAACGACGACAGCGACGAGGAGGAGAAGCAGGAGGACGACGACGACACCGATAACGAACTCGTCGAAGTCACCTCCAAGGCCGTTACCGAAGTCAAGAAGTCGGAGCCGGGCGAGCGCACCGACGATCCCGTGCGCATGTATCTGCGCGAGATGGGCACCGTCGAACTGTTGTCGCGCGAAGGCGAAATCGCCATCGCCAAGCGCATCGAGGCCGGCCGCGAGGCGATGATCGCGGGCCTGTGCGAAAGCCCGCTGACGTTCCAGGCCATCATCATCTGGCGCGACGAACTCAACGAAGGCAAGATCTTCCTCCGCGACATCATCGATCTCGAAGCCACCTATGCCGGCCCTGAAGGCAAGGGCGGCGTCAATCCTGCGATGATCGCCGGCCCCAC
>SDZE01000264.1 GCA_004173095.1 Bradyrhizobiaceae bacterium | reverse complement strand
ACGGTGCCAGGCTCCGTCACCTTGTTTTCTTCAAATTGCCTCGCAATTGAGGTAAGCGGGAAACGTCACGGCAACGCCACATCGGCGATTGATGCAGTCCCGCCGAAATTCAGGAGCCCCGCATGTCGCTTGATTCCGATGTGATCGTCGATCGCCGCAGACTGCGCCGCAAGCTGACCTTCTGGCGGACCATTGCCGTCCTCGTGGCCGTGATTGCGATCGTCGGCGTGGGTCTGTTTGCGACCCGCTCGGGGACGCAAGCCTCTTCCGGTGCGATCGCCCGCATCAAGATCGAAGGGCTGATCCAGAGCAACAACGAGCGTATCGAGGCGCTTGAGCGGCTCGAGAAGTCCTCCGCCGCCGCCGTCGTCGTTCATATCAATTCGCCGGGTGGCACTGTTGCCGGCTCCGAGCAGTTGTATGACGCGCTGGTCCGCCTCAAGGCGAAGAAGCCAATGGTGGTGGTGGTGGAAGGCGTCGCCGCCTCCGGCGCCTATATCGCAGCCCTCGCGTCGGACCAGATCGTCGCACAGCAGACTTCCATGGTGGGATCGATCGGCGTGCTGGTGCAGTTTCCAGTCCTCAGCGGTCTCATGAAGACCATTGGCGTGAAGCTCGACGAGGTTAAGTCCTCGCCGCTGAAGGCTTCGCCCAATGGCGTCGATGAACCCACGCCGGAAGCGCGCGCTGTCCTGGAAGCGCTGGTGAAAGACAACTACACCTGGTTCCGCGGCCTCGTGCAGAACCGGCGCGCCATGGATGAGGCGCAGATCGAGAAAGTCGCCGATGGACGCGTGTTCACCGGCCGCCAGGCCGTCGGCCTCAAGCTGATCGATCAGATCGGCGACGAGAAGACGGCGGTGGCCTGGCTCGTGGCCGAGAAGAAGATCAAGAGCGATCTGCCCGTCCGTGACTACAAGCTGTCGCCGAAATTCGGCGATCTGACTTTCCTGCGCGTCGCCACCTCGCTGGCGCTGGATGTGGTGGGTTTGTCCTCCGTGGCCCGTCAGGTGGAGCAGGGCGGTTTCGCGCAGGCCGTGGATGGTATGCGGCTCGACGGGATGCTGGCGCTGTGGCGCCCTGTATCGTTGAACTGAGCTGAATCCTGAAGCTGTCGGGCTGCGCCGCCGCAACCCGGCCTTCTGCACTGCGAGCGGGCCGCCAAGCGCTTTTTGAAGCAAATGTCACGCGTTTTCGGAGCAATTATCGGCATTTAGCGGCTTGACAGCTCAGGGCTTTTTCACGGAAATGCAGCTACCTCTTCAAACCTCAACGTCTCAATGATCAAATCCGAACTCGTCCAACGCATCGCTGAACACAACCCGCATTTATACCAGCGGGATGTGGAGAACATCGTGAATGCGATCCTCGACGAAATCGTCGCAGCGCTCGCGCGCGGTGATCGGGTTGAACTGCGTGGCTTCGGTGCTTTTTCCGTGAAGCATCGTCCGGCCCGTGCTGGTCGCAATCCACGCACCGGTGAGCATGTGCCGGTGGATCAGAAGAGTGTGCCGTTCTTCAAGACCGGTAAGGAAATGCGCGAGCGGCTGAATCGCGATCCGTCTGCGCCGGCGGTAGCGCAGCCATCGGAAGCCAGCGTTTCATAGTTCGCGTCGTCAGCGCGGGCCGAGCCGGTGTCGTTTCGCTCGGGCGTCTCGTGCTCGCTTCACCAATCGTGAAAGATGTCGATGCGCAAATTCCTCACCGCTCTCATCGTTGTCCCCGTTGCGATTTTGTTTCTCGTCTTCGCGGTGGCCAACCGGCACCTGGTGACCGTCTCCTTCGATCCCTTCAACAGCAGCGATCCCTCGATCGGTGCCAGGTTGCCGCTGTTCGTGGTGTTGATCGTCGTTGCCATCGTTGGCGTCGTGGCCGGCGGTAGCGCGACCTGGATCAGGCAGCGTCATTGGCGCCGCGCCGCGCGCCAGCACGAGGCCGATGCGCGCCGTGCTCGCGCCGAACTGGCGGATCTGCGGGCCGCGGCCTCCGTGCTGCAGCCCGCCCAACGGCCGATGCAGAGCCTGCCCGCGCCCTATGCGGCCGGCGAGCGAGACAAGGCCGGCGCGACGTTGTAAAACCCGCCCGGCTGCGTACATCTGTCGGTGTCGGCTTGCCCGCTCGTCTATTTCACTCGTCCATTTCATTGCCTTGGCCCTGAGAGCATGCCCCTGACTGTCAAGATTTGCGGCCTGTCCACGCCGGAGACGCTCGACGCGGCTCTGCGGGCGGGCGCTGACATGGTCGGCTTCGTGTTCTTCCCGCCATCGCCGCGTCACGTCTCGCTCGACATGGCCGAGAAGCTTGGCCGTCAGGCGAAGACGGTGGTGAAGGTGGCACTGTCGGTGGATGCCGATGACGCGCTGCTGGCCAACAGCATCGAGGCATTGCGGCCGCAACTCCTTCAGTTGCACGGCAAGGAAAGCGTGGCGCGGATCCGCGACATCAAGCAGACTTTCGGCCTGCCGGTGATGAAAGCCATCGCCGTCGAAACCGATGCCGATCTCGCTGCGCTGCCCGGCTATGCCACGGTGTGCGATCGAATCCTGTTCGATGCCAAGCCGCCGAAGGATGCGACGCGTCCGGGCGGTCTCGGTGCCGCGTTCGACTGGCATCTGCTCGAACGGCTCGATCTGAAACTGCCCTTCATGGTGTCCGGTGGTCTCAACGCCGACAATGTCGCCGAAGCCGTGCGGATCACGCGCGCGGGCGGCGTCGATATTTCGTCCGGTGTCGAAACGGCGCCGGGCATCAAGGATCCCGAGATGATCCGCGATTTCATCCGCGCGGTGCGCGCAACGGAAGAGTTGACGACCTGATGACTCAAGCCATTCCAAATTCCTATCGGACCGGTCCCGATGAAGCCGGCCATTTCGGCATTTTCGGCGGCCGCTTCGTCGCCGAAACGCTGATGCCGCTGATCCTCGATCTGCAGCAGGCCTATGAAGACGCCAAGGCCGATCCCGCCTTCCGCACGGAAATGGAAGGCTATCTCAAAACCTATGTCGGTCGGCCGTCGCCGCTTTATTTCGCCGAGCGCCTCACCGAGCATCTCGGCGGCGCCAAGATCTATCTGAAGCGTGAGGAGCTGAATCACACCGGCTCACACAAGGTCAACAATGTGCTCGGCCAGATCATGGTCGCGCGCCGCATGGGCAAGAAGCGGATCATCGCCGAGACGGGCGCCGGCCAGCATGGCGTGGCGACGGCGACCTTGTGCGCGCGCTTCGGTCTCGAATGCATCGTGTTCATGGGCGCCGTCGATGTCGAACGGCAGCAACCCAATGTGATCCGCATGGAGATGCTCGG
>SDZE01000262.1 GCA_004173095.1 Bradyrhizobiaceae bacterium | reverse complement strand
ATTGCGATCCGTGCCGGCATTCCGCTCAAGATCGCTGCGAAGATCGATCGCGCCGATGAGGAATACTACCAGGCCGTGGTCAAGCCGCTGATGGATCATCCCCTCGTCGAGTATATCGGCGAGATCAGCGACCGTGAGAAGCCGCAGTTCTTGTCGGGTGCCTACGGTTTGTTGCTGCCGATCGATTGGCCCGAGCCGTTCGGTCTGGTGATGATCGAATCGATGGCCTGCGGTGCGCCCGTGATCGCCTATAATCGCGGCTCCGTGCCGGAGATCATCGACCACGGCCTCACCGGCTTCATCGTCGAGGACGAGCTTAGCGCGGTGAATGCAGTCGGTCGCCTGGAGAGTATGGACCGCGTTGCAATCCGCAAGCACTTCGAGAAGCGGTTCACGGCACGCCGCATGGCTGAGGATTACGTCGCGGCGTATCGCAGCCAGATGGATCAGAAAGCTCAGCTGAGGCTGGTCGCAAGCGCCGAGTAAGCCGCGCAAAAAATCAATGAGACAAAGAGCGGTCGCGAGGCCGCTCTTTTTCATGTGAGCCGCCCGGACGACGCGGCGTCAACGCGCCGGCAAATCCTCTTGAATCGGCATTCGAGCAAGCCACCGGAGAAGGACGGATGGACTGCGACCTTCGGTCGCGTCATAAAGATGCGGCCTCAATCCTGATTGGATCTCATGTCCGCCGTCTCCCGCTTCGAGATCGTCATCGTCCTGATGGCCGTCATCGTCGGTCTCGATCTGGCCGCGCGACGTCTGCGATTGCCGCGCGCTGCTGCGCTCATTCTCGGCGGTGCCGGCATCGCGCTGATCCCTGGCACGCCCGAGCTTGAGATCGATCCCGAACTCGTCCTCGTGCTGTTCCTGCCGCCACTGTTGATGTCGAGCGCGTGGTTCACATCCTGGCGCGATTTCCGGGCCGACCTCCGCATCATTCTCCAGCTCGCCGTCGGCGCCGTCTTTTTCACGACGCTGGTTGTCGGCGTCGTCGCACATCTGGTCATTCCCGGACTGCCATGGGCCGCGTGTTTCGCACTTGGCGCTATTGTCTCGCCGCCCGATTCCGTGGCCGCCAAGGCCGTGCTGCAGAAAGTCGCCTTGCCACACCGGATCATCGTGCTGCTCGAGGGGGAGAGCCTGGTCAACGACGCATCCGGCCTGGTGTTGCTGCGGTTTGCAGTGGCCGCGGCACTCACGGGCACCTTCAGCGTTGGCGACGCGACCATCAGTTTCTTCACGGTCGCCATCGGCGGCCTGCTCGTCGGCATCGTCTTTGCGTTTGTCGCGATGTTCGTGATCAAACGCATCAAGGAAATCGACCTCGCCATTGCATTTACGTTCCTCGTTGCATGGATCTCCTACATTGCCGCTGAAAAGCTGCACGTGTCCGGCGTGCTCGCCACCGTCGCCTGTGGCATGATCCTCGGCTGGAAGCAGCACGAATTGTTCGACGCCGCGTTGCGCACCCGGGCCACGGCCGCATGGAGCGTCGTCGTCTTCGTGCTGGAGTCACTCGTCTTCATCCTGATCGGCCTCTCGCTGCGCGGCGTGCTGCACCGCCTCGGCGGCGCCGATGCACTGACCGCCATGGCGCCGGCCACGGCCGCGATCATTGCCGCCGTCATTCTGGCGCGGTTTGCCTGGATGTATCTCGGCACCTATCTTCCACGCATGCTGTCTCCGAAGCTCGATGCGCGCGATCCCGCGCCACCATGGACCGTGCCTTTCGTGATGAGCTGGGCCGGGCTGCGCGGTGTGGTCAGCCTCGCTGCGGCGCTGTCACTGCCGGAAGACTTTGCCGGCCGCGACATGATCCTGGCGATCACTTTCGCCGTGATTCTCGTTACCGTGCTGATCCAGGGTTCGACACTGGCGCCGCTCGTCCGCCTGCTGCTGCGCGGCAGCACCACTGTGCCGCATCATTCGCGGCTCAGCGAAGCGCAGGCGCGGGCCCGTGTCGCAGAGGCGCAATTCACCGCGATCGAACAGGCCTCGCGCAATGATGATGGCAGCCACCGACATCCGCGCCTGTTCGAGCAATACACGTACCGCAAACGCGCAGCCGCGCGTTACGCCGAAGAGGCTGAAACACTTTCCACGCACCGGATCGATCACTTCACCACCGTGCTCGCGGCGATCGAGGCCGGTCGGCATGAGCTGCTGAAGATGCATCGCAACGACGAGATTCACGACAGCGTGCTGCAGACGATCGAAGAGGGGCTCGATCTCGAAGAAGTCAATGCCCGACGTAATCTCTGACCGCAGCCAGACTTCCCAGCCGCCGCAGCAGCCTTTAACATCCGCTCAACACGCGCGGTCCGCGCGCGGCAAACCGGGAGAAAACCTGATGAGACTGCAAGGACTGTCCACCATCGTCACCGGCGGCGCCTCCGGCTTCGGCGCCGAGATCGCCCGCGCCTATGCGCGCGAAGGCGCCAAGGTCGTCATTTTCGATCTCAATGCCGACGGCGCGAAAAAGGTCGCTGACGAGATCGGCGATAGCGCGATCGCGCATGGCGGCAGTGTCGCCAGCAAGGCCGACGTGGACGCCGCCGTGAAGCTTGCCGTCGATCGATTCGGAAAGCTCGATGTGGTCGTCAACAATGCCGGCTGGACCTTTCGCAACAAGCCGATGCTGGAAGTGACCGAAGAGGAGTTCGACCGCGTCTTCGACGTCAACGTCAAAGCGATCTTCCTCATGACCAATGCCTGCGTGCCGGTGATGCGACGACAGAAGAGCGGCCGCATCATCAATATCGGCTCCACGGCAGGCGTGCGTCCGCGGCCCGGCCTCACCTGGTACAACGCATCCAAGGGCGCAGTGAACCTGATGTCGAAATCGATGGCCGTGGAACTGGCGCCCGACGGCATCCGCGTCAACTGCATTGCGCCGGTGATGGGCGAGACCGGCTTGCTGGAAGCTTTCATGGGCGTGCCGGATACGCCGGAGAACCGCGCCAAATTCATCGGCACCATTCCACTCGGCCGGATGTCGCGCCCATCCGATATCGCCAATGCCTGCGTCTACATGGCCGGCGAGGAATCCGAATTTCTCACCGGCGTCATCCTGCCCGTCGATGGCGGCCGGACCATCTAGGAATTTCATAAACCATCGATTCCAGTGAGATTCGATTCACCAATTCCCTTAAGCAGTTCAGGCGAGGTGCATGCGATGATCCTTGCATGATCGGGGGATAAACCTCGGCAGGGAAGGCGTCAGGGTCAGGCCGGTCAACGGCCTGACCCCACTTTTTGGGGATCATGATGGCAGCGAAGAAGAAAGCGGCTCCGCGCAAGAAGGCGCA
>SDZE01000091.1 GCA_004173095.1 Bradyrhizobiaceae bacterium | reverse complement strand
TTCCTCGGTCAGTTTCAGCACCCGCGCCCCGCGCTCGAACAGCCGCAGATCGAGCGCCGCTTCAAGCTCCGCGACCCGGCGCGACAGGGTCGCCTTCGGTCGCCCGGCGGCCCGCGCAGCACGGCCGAAGCCGCCATGGCGGGCGACGAGATTGAAATCAGCGAGGGCCAGCAGATCCATGAGCGCTCCAGCCTAGATCGTTCCATCAGTGAGACGGCCTGTCCAGATATAGCGGCTATCGGTTCGAATTTGGATCGATCATTTAAAGGATGTCTTCTGACCGAACCCGACCCAAACCAAACCCTGGAGAGACCCCATGACCATCCTCGTAACTGGCGCCACCGGCCTGGTCGGCCGCAATGTCGTCGAACAGCTCGTGGCGCGTGGCGCCGATGTCCGCGTCCTCGTCCGCGATCCCGCCAAGGCCGCGTTCCCGACCGATGTCGCGGTCGCCAAGGGCGATCTGCTCGATGTCGATTCACTGCGCAGCGCCTTCTCCGGCGTCTCCACGCTGTTCCTGCTCAACGCCGTGGTGCCCGACGAATTCACTCAGGCCCTGATCGCGCTCAATCTCGCCCGCGAGGCCGGGATCGAACGGATCGTCTATCTGTCGGTGATCCATAGCGACCTCTACGTGAACGTCCCGCATTTCGCTGCCAAGTTCGCGGTCGAGCGCATGATCGAGCAGATGGGGCTCAACGCCACCATCCTGCGCCCCGCTTACTTCATGAACAACGATCTCACGATCAAGGATGTGGTGACGAGCCACGGCATCTATCCGATGCCGATCGGCAGCAAGGGTCTGGCGATGATCGATGCGCGCGACATTGGCGAGATAGCGGCAATCCAATTGCTTCGCCGCGAGCAAACATCAGCACCGCTGCCGTCCGATCGTATCAATCTCGTCGGGCCGGATACGCTGACGGGCAGCGATGTCGCCGCTATCTGGTCTGAGGTGCTGGGCCGCCCGATTGTCTATCCCGGCAATGACACCGCCGCTTTCGAACAGAAGCTCCGTCAGTTCATGCCGAACTGGATGGCGTTCGACATGCGCCTGATGGCCGAACGCTTCCTGACCGACGGCATGCGCCCCGACGACGGCGATGTGGAGCGCCTCACCATGCTGCTCGGTCGCCCGCTGCGCAGCTATCGCGACCTCGCCACTGAACTCGCGGCCGCGAAGTAACAGCAGCCACATTTAATCCGACCATAAGGAATTCCATCATGATCTATGCCAGCGCAACACTTCCGGTGAATCCGGACGGCGAGATCCCGCTCACCCGCGCGCAGGCGTGGCAGGGCCTCGTTCTCAAGGCCCGCGACGCCCGCCTGTTTCTGCCGCCCCATCTCTGCACCCGCTGCGTGGTGGTGGAGGAGAGCGCCACGCATCTCGTGCGCGAAGCCACCATCGCCGGTGACGATCTGCGCGAGATCATCAGCTTCGCGCCGGAGAACAAGGTGACCTTCTTCCAGGCCACCGGTCCGCGCGAAGGTGCTATCGTCAACGAACTGTTCAAAGACGAAACCGGCGCGCTGCAGCTTCGCTTCTATTGCTATCTCGGCCTCGGCGGCCAAGTGCCGAACGGCCCCGAAGAACAGGCCGAGCAGCAATGGATGAGCAGCGACAAGGGCTACAAGACTGCATTGGTGTCCACGCTGAAAAGAACCCGCGAACTGCTCGCGGAGGGAAGGTTGTAGGACCGCCTCAAATGCAGGACGAGTCATGCCTGGCTTGATACGTCCTGCACTTCTTGCTTACCCCGCCGACGCCTGCGTGCGGATGTCCTGTGCGGTGCGGCGCAGCGGCACGAGATATTTCTCCTTGGCTTCAGCTTCGCTCAGCGTGCCCGAAATCGTGTTGATGCTGATTGCTGCGACGACGCGGCCGGCATGGTCGCGCACCGGCACGGCGATGCCGCAGATCGCCGGATCGAGCTCGCCGTCGATCCAGCCATAGCCGTCCTGCTCGACGCGATCGAGCGTGCGCGCCAGTTCGCCGGGGTCGGTGACAGTGCGTGCCGTGATCGGCTCGAACGGGGTGGTCGCAAGATACTCCGCGCGTTTGTCGGCGGGCAGGGCGGCGAGCAGCACGCGGCCGAGCGACACCACATGCGCGGGCAGGCGGCTGCCCACCGCAAGATTGGCGGACAGGATACGGCGCGCCGGCAGACGCAGTGCGTAGACGATCTCGGTTTCGTCGAGCACCGCGAGTGCGCAGGATTCGCCGGTCTCGTTGCGTAGCTCTTCGAGCGCGCGCTGCGCATAGCCCCAGTAAGGCAACGCGTTGAGATAGGACAGGCCGAGCCCGAGCGCGCGTGGACGCAGGCTGAAATAGCGGCCGTCGGCTTCGCAATATTTCATCACCACCAACGTCGCCAGCATCCGGCGCGCAGTGGCGCGGCTCAGGCCGGCGATGGCCGCGACTTCCGACAGCGTATGGCGCCCGGGCGCCTTGCCGAGTGCTTCGACCGTTGCAAAGCCGCGCGCGATCGCGCGGACAAATCCATCGCTGTCCTTCGCCAATTCCAGTCCTCTTGCTGCCCAGCTTGCAGACGGGCCGATTCTGCGTAAGATAGTTCGCAGAGTGAATGATAAGTTCGCCTGATGAACATATGGGAGTTGTCTGAATGATGCAAGCGCAAGGCTTCGAGACGGATTTCTGGAAGGACGCCAATGTCCGGAAGGTCTGGGACGAGATCATCCCGGGCGTGCCGCGCAAGACGCTGCCCTATCTCCTGACCAAGGACGCGATTCAACTCTATTGTCGTTCGGTCGGCGAAGACCATCCGCTGTATTTCGATGAAGCCTATGCAAAGGCCTCGCCCTACAAAGGGCTGATCGCGCCGCCGTCGATCCACATCCTGCTGATGTTCTCCTGCACGCCGACCGACGACTGGATGCGCACGCCCGGCACCGTGAATGCCGGCCAGAGTTGGAGCTACAACATCCCGGCGCGACCGGGGGACACCATCACACTGCAAGCCCGCGCCCTCGACAAGTTCATCAAGCGCGAGCGTCTGTTCGTCGTGCATGACAATGTGTTCTTCAATCAGCACGGCGATGTCATCTGTTCCGGCCGCGGCCAAACCATCAGACCGATGTAAGCGGCTAGGGAGATCATCATGAGCATGAATTTTGAAACGCTGAACGCCGGCGATACCATTGATGGGCCTGATTTCGCCGTGTCGCGCGAGTCGATCCGGCTGTTCTGCGATGGATCGCTCGACTACAATCCGCTGCATCTGGACGACGACTACATGAAGAACTCGTTCGGCAAGACCAATTTTGGCGGCATCATCATGCACGGCATGAACAATTTCGGGCTCATCACGCGCATGCTGACCGACTGGGCCTATCCCGCCGGCGCGATCCATCGCCGTCTGGAGACGCGCTGGGTCAAGCCGGTCAAGCCGGGCGATACGATCCGGCCGGTCGGCATCATCAAGGCCAAGCAGGTGACGCAGAAGTCGCGCTGGGTGCTGATCGATGTGCTGGTGAAGAACCAGAACGACGAGAAGGTCGCGACCGGCGAGGCCATGGTCGAATTTCCGATCGCGGCGTGACGGTTCGCTAACCGTTCGAATGACGTCATGACGTGCGAGGTGGCTCGCACGTCATTCAACAAGAACATTCTGGGGGACACGATGACATCGCTTGCCCGTTTCTTGATGGCCGTCGCGGCCTTGACCTGCATAAGCCTGACCAGTCTCATATCGCCGGCGCAGGCACAGAGCATCCCCGGCAATCAAATCAGGATCATCGTGCCGTTTCCGGCCGGTGGCACCACCGACATCCTTGCGCGCTTCGTTGCGCAATATCTCGGTGAAAAGCTGGGCGTGACGGCGATCGTCGAAAATCGCCCGGGTGCATCGGGTACCATCGGCTCGGAGGCGGTGGCAAAATCGCCGGCCGATGGCAGCGTACTGCTGATCACGGCCACGCATCACGTCATCAATCCCAGTCTGCGCAAGAGCCTGCCTTACGACACGCAGAAGGACTTCTCGCCGATCGCCGTGATCGCAACGGCGCCGAATGCGTTATGCGTCGCCAAGGATTTTCCCGCCAGGACCGTCGCCGAACTGATCGCGATGGCCAAGCAGCAGCCGGGCAAATTGTCGTTCGGCTCGTCCGGCATCGGCGGTGCCAATCATCTGTCCGGCGAGTTGTTCAAGCAGATGGCCGGCATCGGCCTCGAGCACATTCCCTACAAAGGTGCAGCACCTGCGATGAACGATCTGATCGGTGGTCATATCCCGATCATGTTCGACACGCTGCCGACCGTGCTGCCTGCAGCGCAGGCCGGCAACATCCGCGTGCTCGCCGTCACCAGCCTGCAACGCGCGGCATCGCTGCCCGATGTGCCGACGCTCAATGAGGCCGGCGTGACCGGCTTCGAGGCGACGTCCTGGTTCGGCATGTATATGCCGCAGGCGAATGGAAGCCCGGTCCATGCAAAACTGGTGGCGACCATGCAGCAGATTCTCGCAGCTCCGGCGACACGGGAAAAGTTCGCCACACAGGGCGTCGAGCCCGGCACGCGAACGGGGGCTGAGTTTGCAGCGTTCGTCGATGCGGAAATCACAAAATGGGGCGCGGTGGTGAAGACGGCAAACGTGCCGCTGGAGTGACACCGTATTGGGGCATAAAAGCTGTCGCACAACGTGTCAAAAGTCGCCGAAATGTCGTCCGGACAGGCCGCGATTTGGCCTGATCGGATTGACAGTGCGGATGTCGATGGCTAGAAACCGCGGGTCCCGGGCGGCTTGCTGCCAGCGGGTTCGAACTCATTTTTCGTTGATTTCCGCCGGCGACGCACGGCCCTGGAAGTCACGATCGCAAGCACTCAGGATTGACCGATGAAAGTCCGTAACTCATTGAAATCGCTGCGCGCGCGTCATCGCGACAACCGCCTGGTTCGCCGTAAGGGCCGCGTTTACGTGATCAACAAGACCCAGCGCCGGTTCAAGGCTCGCCAGGGTTAAGCGACTGTCGCGCCGGAGATTCCCGGCCGGCGTCCTGCGATCACAGGTGTTTGACGCGCTGCGGCTTTGCAGCGCGTTTTTTCGTGTCTACACTGCGGTCATGACATTACGTGTCCGATCCATGGGTTCAGGCATTCTGCTGGCTGCGCTGTTAGCGGCAGGCCCAGCCTTCGCGCAGGTCAAAGACCCAAAATCGGTGCAGCCGGGCGCTCCCAAAGCCATTCCGCAAGCCCCTGAAAAGCTTCCGAAAATCGGTGCGGACAAGATCCGCGGCCTGGATTTCCTGTTCGGCGCATTGAAGGCGGCACCGGATGAGGCCAGCGCCAAACATGTCGAAGGCCGAATCTGGGCGCAGTGGTCGCAAACCAAGAGCGATACGGCTGCCCTCCTGATGACCCGCGCCAAGACCGCACTGGACGCCAAGCAGGTCGATGTCTCCGTCAAATTGCTGAGCGCGGTCATCAAGTTGAAGCCCGATTACATCGAGGGCTGGAACCGCCGTGCGACGCTGTATTACCTGCAGAACGACTACACCCACGCGCTGGAGGATCTCGAGCAGGTGCTGGCGCGCGAGCCCCGGCACTTCGGTGCGCTGGCCGGTCTCGGCATGATCATGCAGGAACTCGGCGACGACAAGCGCGCGCTCGCAGCCTATAGCAAGGCGCTGGCCGTCAACCCGCATCTCGAAAAGGTGCCGGAATTGGTCAAGTCGCTGACCGAAAAAGTCGAAGGCCGCGACATCTGACTGGTTTTGGTCTCGGTGTCGGTCTCCGCATTTGTCCCGTGTCTACGCAGTTTTTTGCGGAATTCACGCCGGGAACCAAACTTCCGACACATGACATAGGCGAATAGGGCGCTTCCCATCACCGCGAAGGGGCCCGATTTGGCCAAGACGTCTTTCCCGCTATTCGCACTGCTATGTCTTTTGCTGGCTGCGCCTGTGAGTGCGCCTGCATGGGCGCAGACGGCCGGCGCGCCGACAGCCACTGCGTCGCCGACGCTGACACCCGAGCAGGCCAAGGCTGCGCTGGAGACGCTGCAGAACGACGCCAAGCGGAAGGAGATGATCGACACGTTGCAGGCGATCGCGCAGGCGACACCGGCTGAGCCCGATAAAAAGCCCGTGATCCCGCTCACCGCCAATAGTCTCGGCGCGCAATTGCTGGTGACGATCGCCGATCAACTCGGCGACATCTCGAACGAAGTGCAGATCGCGGTGAAGTCGGTCACCCGTTTCCCGGCGCTGGTGCACTGGTTGAGAAACACGGCCAACAATCCCGAAACCTATCGCCTGCTGTTCGATATCGCGTGGAAACTCGTCGTCGTGTTCGGCGGCGCGCTTGCTGCGGAGTGGCTCACGGTCTGGCTGCTGCGTCGGCCCCAGGCCGCCTTGGAAGCGCGCATTCCGTTTGTCGCGCGTGCGCCGGCCGCCATCGTCGCCGGCATCGATCCGCCGTCGTCGATCGCCGATGTCACCGAAGCGCCCGGCCTCACCGAGCGTCGGCGCAGCCTGGCGCGGGTCTGGCAGTCGCTGCTGCGGCTCCCTTACGTGATCGGCCGGCTGCTGCTCGAACTGCTCCCCATCGTCGTCTTTACCGGTGCGGTCTCGTTGCTGCTCGGCACCCAGATCGGTGATGCCGGGGTCACACGGCTTGCCATTCTCGCCATCGTCAACGCTTACGTGGTTGCCCGACTGTCCATCTGCGCCATGCGCGCATTGTTCGGACCCCTCGCTCTGTTCCGGGTCAAGGAGGAGACGGCGGCCTATCTCGAAATCTGGACGCGCCGCATTGTCGGCGTCGGTGCCAGCGGCGTCGCCATCGCCAATGTCGCGCTGATGATGGGGCTGTATCGCTCCGCTCACTTTGCCTTGATCAAGCTGACGATGCTGGTCGTGCATCTGTTGGTCGTGGTCATCATCCTGCAGTGTCGCAAGCCCGTCGCCGACGCGCTGCGCGGGCCGATCGGCGCGACCGGCTTTCTGAACACCCTGCGCAATCGCTTCGCGAGTCTGTGGCATGTGTTCGGCATGGTCATCGTGATGGCCGCATGGGGCATCTGGGCCCTCAGTATCCGCAACGGTTACGCGCTGTTGCTGCAATACATCGTCAGCACGGTCGTCGTCGTGCTGATCGTGCGTCTGGCGTCGATCATGGCCCTCAGCCTGATCGATCGTGGCTTCCGCATCAGGCCCGACGTGTTGAAGCGATTCCCGGGATTGGAGACGCGGGCCAACCGATACCTGCCATTGCTGCGCAAAGTGGTTGCCGCGATCATTGCAATGATCGGTGTGATCGCACTGCTCGAGGTCTGGGGCGTGAATGCCGTGGTCTGGTTCTACGGCGGCCAGGTCGGCGGCCGCGTCGTCTCGGCGGTGGTCACGATCGCGATCGCAGCGATCGTCGCGGCAGCTGCATGGGAAGGCTCGAATGCGCTGATGGAACGTCAGCTGGCCGGGCTGACGCGAGACGGCCACTTCGCGCGCGCGGCGCGGCTTCGCACGTTCCAGCCGATGCTGCGCACGTCGTTGCTCGGCGTGATCATTGCGGTGATCGCGCTCACGGTGCTGAGCGAGATCGGTGTCAATGTCGCGCCGCTGCTGGCGGGCGCCGGCATTCTCGGCGTCGCCATCGGCTTCGGTTCGCAGAAGCTGGTACAGGATGTCATCACCGGCCTGTTCCTGTTGCTGGAGAGCACCGTGCAGGTCGGAGACACCGTCGCCGTGTCGGGGCTGAGCGGCGTCGTGGAGAACCTGTCGATCCGCACCATCCGTCTCCGTGCCGGCGACGGCTCGGTCCATATCATCCCGTTCAGTGCCGTCACGACCATCACCAATTCGAGCCGCGGGGCCGGCAATGCGTCGGTATCTGTCAGCGTCGGCTACGAGGAAGACACCGATCGCGTCGGCAACATCCTCAAGGAGATCGCAATCGACATGCGCAAGGAGGATGCCTATCGGCCCCTTATGCGTGGCGATCTCGAATTGTGGGGCGTCGACAAGGTGGATGGCGCGATGGTCACGCTGGTCGGTCAGATCCGTTGCACGGATTCCGGACGCTGGGGCGTGCAGCGCGAATTCAATCGCCGCATGAAGATGCGTCTGCAGGACGAGGGCATCACGGTGGCCTCGGCGATCAAGCAGACTGTGGTCATGCAGCTCCCGCCACCGGCGACCGACGATGGGCGTGACGATAACGGGCGTAACAACGACGAGCTTAACGTCGGCGGCGCGGCCGAGACCAAACAGGAAAAGCGGCGCGCTTGACCATCGAGCGCACGCTGCCGGCGATGGTTAGTGAACCGCGCCCGTTCCCGGCCGGATCGCCCCGCCGCGGACTGAAGCGGCATAGAGTTGCTGCAACTCTGTCTCAAGTTGCTCGTTGACCAGAAGCAGGGCCCGCACGGCGCCGCGCAGGTCGCCGTTGCAGGTCGATACGATGTGGTCGATATCGGTTTCGATGGGATCAGGCATCATATCCGGTCTCCGGCGTTGATCGGGTGCGATCGTCTGTGCACTCCGTATCGCGATCGTGGCGACAACCCGTCCGGTTGCCGGGGGTTCCTGTGGATAGCGTGGACAGCGTCAGCGGGCTTTTGGTCGCGGGCACCATGGCGAAGAGCTGCTGAGGCCCCATATCCATCCTGTTTCTGGCTCGTTTTTGGCTTGCTGCCGCTTCCGGATCGTTTGGTGAAAAAAGTCGTGCTGATACTTTTGGCGTTGCTGGTGGTGCCGATTGGCGTGTCGGCTGCGAAATATTATGCGGGTGACCGCTCGGTGAGCTGGCAGAGCGCGGATCGATCCAGTGCCGGCCTGTTGCCGCCGGCGGCAGAAAATCCGGAGGCCCTGGTGCGGGTGTTCGCCGCGCGCACGGTGCGGTGGCGCGGCATCTTCGCTGTTCATTCCTGGATCGTGTTCAAAGAGAAGGGGGCCGCGCGCTACACCCGCTATGATTATACCGCCTGGGGCGATCCGATCCGGCTCAACGGCTTCGCTGCCGACGGCCGCTGGTTCGGCGACGAGCCGATTGCGATTGCTGCGGCGGATGGCGACGCGGCGGAGGCCATGATCCCGAAGGTGAAGGCAGCCATCGCCAGCTATTCCTGGCGCGCCTATGGCGATTACCGCGCCTGGCCCGGGCCGAACTCCAATACGTTTGTGACGGCCGTGATCGCGGCCGTGCCGGAGCTGAAGGTGACGCTGCCGCCGACAGCCATCGGCAAGGACTTTCCGTATCAGGGCAACGTGTTCGGCTGGACCCCGTCGGGCACCGGCATACGCGCGACACTGGGCGGGTATCTCGGTTTCACCGTCGGCTGGATCGAGGGAGTCGAGCTCAACGTTTTCGGTGCCGTCCTCGGCTTCGATATCCGCCGTCCTGCCATCAAGCTCCCGGGTCTCGGGCGTCTAGGGATGAACCTCTAGGCGCGCGCGAAACCGCCGTCTGGCTTGAGCGTATTTGATCCGTGCTCAAACTCTCCTGGACATCGATGATCTTCATCGCGCTGCTCGCCGCATTGGGCGCGCTGGCCCTTTTCACGCAGATCGAAACCCGCCGGCTGGAGCGCCGCTTTCCTCCGACCGGTGCGTTCTTCGACGTGTCGGGTGCCCGCCTCCACGTTGTCGATCTCGGTCCCCGCGACGCCGCCGGGCCGCCGATCGTGCTGGTGCACGGCGCGAGCTCCAATCTCGGCAGCATGCGGGTGCCGCTTGGCGATTTGCTGGCGAGGGACCATCGCGTCGTGCTGATCGATCGGCCCGGGCATGGCTGGAGCTCGCGCAGTGAAAATCTGTCGCCCGCGTTGCAGGCGAAGATGATCAACGACGTTCTCGGTCAATTGAAGATCGAACGCGCGATCGTGGTCGTGCATTCGCTCGCCGGCGTGCTCGGCCTGCGGATGGCGCTGGACTATCCGCAGCGCGTGGCGGGACTGGTGTCGCTGGGCGGCGTTGCCTATCCGTGGCCGGGCGGCGTCGGCATGTATAATGCCATCGTCACGATGCCGGTGATCGGTCCGCTGCTGACCCATACGATCACGCTGCCGCTGGGACTGCTGCTGGTCGAGCCCGGCACCCGCAGCGTGTTCGCCCCCCAGACCATGCCGGAGAGCTATCCGGCGCAAACCGCAATCCCGTTGCTGTTGCGACCGCATGAATTTCTCGCCAATGCCTGGGACCTGGTGACGCTGAAAGATGCCGTCACCGAACAGGCGCCACGCTACCGCGAGATCGAAATTCCCGTCGTGGCGATCACGGGCGATGCGGATACGACCGTTTCGCCCGAGATTCATTCGAGAAAGCTGGTCGAAACGGTCCAGCAGGGCAAACTTATCGTGCTGCCGGGCGTTGGGCATATGGTGCAGAATGCAGCGCCTGAGCTTGTCATCCGCGAGATCGAGACGCTGATCAGAGCTGACACAAAAGGGAAGGCCGCTTCGCGTTAGTCTTCCCTCCGATCGACATCACAGCAAAAATGAGGAGAACAGCATGAGCACGACATTCGGATCGGCTAAATGGCAGGGCGGCATCAAGGACGGTAAGGGATCGATCTCGACCAAGAGCGGCGCGCTCGCCGATTATCCCTATGGCTTCGCCAGCCGTTTCGAGGGCAAGGCCGGGTCCAACCCTGAAGAATTGATCGGCGCGGCCCATGCGGCCTGCTTCACCATGGCTTTGTCGCTGATCCTGGGCGAGGCCGGCCTGAAAGCCGATCACATGGACACCAAGGCCGATGTCACGCTGGAGAAGCAGGGCGAGGGCTTTGCGATCACCAAGGTGCATCTGACGCTGGCGGCGACCATTCCCGGCGCCGATCAAGCGAAGTTCGATGAGTGCACGGCCAAGGCCAAGGCAGGATGTCCGGTGTCGAAGCTGCTGAACGCAGAGATCACGCTTGATGCCAAATTGAACGCCTGACAGCGATTTAGCATTCGCTCCACCCGATCCTCGTCGGCAAGCGGCGGGGAATCGGGTGGGGTTGCAGAATGCAAACGCCGGTGGCGCGCTTTAACTACACATCCGTATCGTTCGGGCCGACATAGGCGATGCGCAGCATATTGGTGGCGCCGGGCGTACCCAGCGGCACACCAGCCACCACGATCACGCGCTGGCCCGCTTTCGCAAAACCATCTCGAAACGCGATGCGACATGCGCGCTCGACCATGTCGTCCTGGTCCTTGGCGTCTTCGGCGACGACGCAATGCACACCCCAGGTGACCGATAGCTTGCGTCCGCCGGCGAGATTCGGCGTGATCGCGACGATGGGTGGCTTCGGGCGTTCGCGGGCGACGCGCATGGCGGTGGAGCCCGAACTGGTCCAGCAGATGATGGCCGACAATTCGAGCGTCTCGGCGATTTGCCGCGCGGCATCCGCGATGGCGTCGCCGGCGGTCGCCTCAGGGCCGGGCCGCTGTGCCGTAAGCACGCTGCGATAGGTGGGGTCGCGCTCGACCTCCTCGCCGATGCGATTCATGGTCGCAACGGCCTCCACCGGGAATTTGCCGGCGGCGGATTCGGCAGACAGCATCACCGCATCGGCGCCTTCATAAATAGCCGTGGCAACGTCCGACACCTCGGCGCGGGTCGGCACCGGGCTGCTGATCATGGATTCCAGCATCTGGGTCGCGACCACCACTGGCTTGCCAGCGCGGCGCGCCATCCGCGTCATGCGCTTCTGCAAGCTGGGCACACGCTCCAGCGGCAGTTCGACGCCGAGATCGCCGCGCGCGACCATCAGCGCATCGGAGGCCTCTAGAATCGAATCCAGCCGTTCGATGGCTTGCGGCTTCTCGATCTTCGACATGATGGCGGCACGGCCGCGCACCAGGCGCTTGGCTTCATGCACGTCCTCGGCGCGCTGCACGAACGACAGCGCGACCCAGTCGATGCCGGTTTCAAGTGCGGCTTCGAGATCGCTGCGATCTTTGGGTGTCATCGCCGAAACCGGCAGATCGGTGTCGGGCAGGCTGACGCCTTTGCGGTCGGAGATGCGACCGCCAACGACCACGCGCGTCACCGCGCGCTCGGACGAGGTTTCTTCCGCGATCAGCTTCAGCTTGCCGTCGTCGATCAGCAAAGCGTGACCAGGGCGAAGCGCTGCGAGAATCTCCGGATGCGGCAGGTGGACGCGGGTTCCATCGCCCGGCTCGGGATTGGAATCGAGCGTGAACGCTTCGCCATTCTTGAGCTGGACACCGCCATCCGCGAAGGCGCCCACGCGGAGCTTGGGGCCCTGCAGATCGACGAGAATGCCGATCGGACGTCCATAGCTGCTTTCGACATTGCGGATGGTCTTCACCAATTCGCGCATCTTGTCGTGGGGGGTATGGCTCATATTGATGCGAAACACGTCGGCACCGGCCTCGAACAGCTTGCGGATCATCGCGCTGTCGGACGAGACGGGGCCAAGTGTGGCCAGAATCTTGATGCGGCGTTGTCGTCTCATGGCTTGCTCGATCTATGGCTTGGGTCCAGGCGACGACGCCGGAGGTGCAGTCGGCGCTCCGCTCGGCGTGTTGCCCGGATTGTTCGGCAATGCAGGGAAACCTGCGCCAGGGGCGCCCGGCGGTGGCCCGGAGGGGCCGGGAATGCCCGGCAGTTTAGGTGGTTGTTCGTTGGTTTCGGTCAGCTGCACCGTCCATGCGCGCTGCTCGCCGGTATCGACTTCAAAAAAGCCGGTGCGGTCGAAACCGCGCGCGAGGCAATTTTCGGTCCCCTTGATGGTGAATTCCTTGTCGCGCGAGCACATGAAGGCTTGACCGGACCATTCACCGCCGCGGTCGTAATCGATCGCATAGATGTAATAGTACCGGGCCACCAGGGTTCCACGCAGCAGGGTTTCGCAGGCTCTGGACGAGACGTTCCACCAGCCCTCGGTGGTCCAGCCGTCGGCATCCTTGTAGCCCAGCGCGATCCCGACCCGGCTCGACGTATTGTTGCACAGCCGGAAATCCGCCGCCGCAGGCGTCGCCCACAGCCCGGCGAGCAACACCGCCAGAAATGGCAGCGACCTGACCCACGATGGGGCGGGGGATGCGTGGTGGGGAATCGCGATGATCATCTTTGTCGATATATATCAGGTCCTTGACGGTTTCGCGTGACCGGGCGGGAGAGTCAACGGCAGTAACCACAGAGGACAGTCTAGGCAGTTTGCACTGCGTTATGGCGAAATCTGGTAAAGAACCCATCTTAGGGGCTCACCGGACACTTTTGAGCGAGACGACACATGGCGATCGATGACAAGACCCAAACCGAGCTCGAAGCCGCCGCGTTCCGCCGGCTGGTGACCCATTTGCAGGGCCGCACCGATGTGCAGAACATCGACTTGATGAATCTCGCTGGCTTCTGCCGCAATTGCCTGTCCAACTGGCTCAAGGATGCCGCCGACGAGCGCGGCGTCGCCATGAGCAAGGATGACAGCCGCGCAGCGGTGTATGGCATGCCTTACGAAACATGGAAATCGCTGCACCAGAGCGAGGCGAAGCCGGAGCAGGTCGAGGCCATGAAGAAGGTGCATCCGGGCCACTGACGCCGCCGCAACCGCTGCGTGCCATCAAAGTTGTGGGGGTGCTGTGGATGACGCAGCGGGCGGCTTGACCCGACAAAGTCGGGCCGCGAGTGTCGATTTAGAGACAAGTTTTTAAGAGACTGGTGTCCATAACCGGCGCCTCGCGCCAACCCATCTCGCTAACCTCATCCCACCGACAGTTTCAGGAGTTTCCGATGGCCACCAATGCTGCGTCCGTGATGGACGATCAGGCAACGCATTCTTTCGCCAAGGACCAGCTCAAAGCCATCGTCGAGCGCATCGAGCGTCTGGAGGAAGAGAAGAAGACGATCTCCGACGACATCAAGGACGTGTATGGCGAAGCCAAGGGCAACGGCTACGACGTCAAGGCGCTGCGCACCATCATTCGCATGCGCAAGCAGGACGCCAACGAGCGTGCCGAGCAGGAAACCATCCTGGAGACCTATCTCCAGGCGCTCGGGATGCTGTAGTCCCGCGAACGATGCCGGTCCAGTCAGGCATCAGCCTCTGATTGATAGTCCGGCCGGGGGCGCCATCACGGCGCTTCCGGTGGGCCGCTGCGGTTCACCCGGCTACATGCGAGCGCCATTGGCCAGAGTCTTCGATGGCAATTCGCCAAAGTGGTCTCGGTAGTCCCTCGCGAAATGTCCCAGACTTTGAAACCCGCAACTCAGTGCCACGCTGATCACGGTGGTGCCGGGTTCGCTCCTGCGCAACTGGTTGCGGGCCTGCTCGAGGCGAATTCGCTTGCGAAAGGCCTGCGGGGTGCATCCATGCGCAGACTTGAAATAGCGGAAGACGCTTCGCGCGCTGACGCCGCTGACATCGGCCATCGTCTCGACATCGAGCGGCGCGCGCCAGTTCTCGAAGATATAATCCTCCAGGCGCCTGAGTTGCGCATGCGACGCAAAGCGCACTTCTTCACTG
>SDZE01000188.1 GCA_004173095.1 Bradyrhizobiaceae bacterium | reverse complement strand
GCGTTTGCCGCGCAGATCCTTGACCTCCTTGACGTTGGTGTCACGTGCCACGCCGAGCGAGGCGCCGTTGCAGTCGATGGTCGAGAGCGTCACCTGCGCCGGCTGCGGGCCCCATTCCTTGACGCCGAACTCGAACACGCCTTCCTGTGCGAAATAGACACCGGAGCCCATCCAGGACATCGCGGCGCGGCCGGCACGCAGCGGCGCCAGGCGGGCGACGTCGTTGCCGGCAGGCAGCACCCGCACATCGGTCCCGTATTTGTCTTTCATCATCTTACCGACGGCGACGGCGATGTTGAAGCCGGCTGTGCCGGTGTCGTAGGCGGTTACGGCGATGGATGCAGGAAGCTTGATGTCCTGTGCCTGGGCAACGCCAGCCGTGCTGAGCACGGCCGCCGACGCCAGCCCGATGAGCTGGTGACGCATAGTTTTCCCTCCCGGATGCATTCGCTTTGCGAATTGCCTTTGTTGTTTGGTGATCATGTCATCGGGTTTTGGCAATGGCAACGTCGTCGGTGCCGATGCAAGTACCGATGGCATCGGCCGAGCAATTGTTGCGTTCGTCATGACGCCGGCTGTCGACACCGATGTGTTCGCCTGATGCACGCTGCGACGATACGCGTCAAAAGCATGACGGGTTGCGCCTCGTGCGGTGTTGTCGGGAATAATTCCGTGAGGTAGCGTATCCGGCAAGTGGAATTTAATTCCGCATAACGGAACGGGAAGGCGGCGCGCGGCGAGGGTCAATGATGACCGTCCCTGACAAGTGCCGCCCGAGAGGAAATGCATCATGGGACGACGGTCGGAACGGCTCACCAAACAGGGTATGCTCGCCAGCGATCAGTCAGGCGAGGGCGATGTGATCCAGGTCGTCTCGCGCGCGTTCGACATTCTGCGCTGCTTCGAGGGCCATGACACACGGCTCGGCAACCTCGAAATCTCCAAGCGCTGCGGTTTGCCGCGTTCGACGGTATCGCGCCTGACCCACACGCTGACGCGGATGGGGCAGTTGGCCTATCTCCCCGGCGATCAGAAATACCGCATCGGTTCAAGCGCAGTCGCGATGAGCACCTCGATGACGCGCGGTCTGCAGGTCCGCAACCTGATCCGCATGCGTTTGCAGGAAGTGGCGGAGCAGATTCCCGGCACCATCGGCTTCACGATTCCCGACCGTCATCACATGGTCTATCTCGAATACGCACGCGCCGATCATGCGCTCGGCCTGCATTCAACGACCGGCAGCCGGATCGCCATGGGCCGCACCGCCGCTGGCCACACCTATGTGGCTGCGCTCGACGAGGATGTCGGCGACGCGATGATCAGAGAGATGGCGCGCGAGATGCCGGAAGAGGCCGGCATCCTGCGCAGCTGCATCGACGCCAATCGGCAGTCGCTGCGTGACAATGGCTATGTCATCGCCAGCGGCATGTTCAGCCCGCACATCACCGGCATCGCCGTGCCGATCTGGTCGCCGCATTACCAGACCTTTGTCGTGGTGGTGATCGGCGTTTTGTCAGCGATGTATGACGATGCGCGGATGGCGAGCGAGGTCGGCCCGGTTATTCGTCAGCTCAGCGACACCATCAGCGTGATGATCCAGAATGCCGATAGCGGACTGACGGCGGCCACCGTGTCTGCTGCGCCCTCGACCCCGACAATTCATAAGAAACTGATCCCGGAGGGACTGAATGAACTGGAAGCCGGAACTCGACGACCTGGCCCGGCGCGAAGCCTTCGCGCGGGAGATGGGCGGCGCTGACAAGGTCAAGCGCCAGCATGACCAGGGCCGGCTCACGGTTCGTGAGCGCATCGACAGACTGACCGACGCGGGAACGTTCCACGAAGTCGGTGCGGTTTCGGGCATCGGCGAATATGATGATAAGGGCGAGTTGACGAAGCTGACACCGGCGAATTGCGTGTTCGGCCGGGCGCGCATCGACGGCCGCACCATCGTGGTGGTCGGTGACGACTTCACCGTCCGCGGCGGTTCAGCCGATGCGGCGATCTCCGCCAAGCCATTGATGGCCGAAGAGATGGCGCATGAATTGCGCCTGCCGATCGTGCGCGTGATCGAAGGCTCGGGCGGCGGCGGTTCGGTCAAGACCATCGAAACCAAAGGTGCTGCCAATCTGCCCGGCGGCGTCGGTGGCACGCGCTGGTATTGGTACACGACGGCCAATCTTTCGCAGGTGCCGGTGGTCGGTCTCGGGCTCGGCTCCGTGGCAGGCCTCGGCGCCGCGCGTCTGGCCGCCAGCCATTACTCGGTGATGACCAAGAACTCGGCGATGTTCGTCGCCGGGCCGCCTGTCGTGGCGAGGCTCGGTGCAGCGCTCGACAAGAAAGAGCTCGGCGGCGCCGATATCCAGACGCGCGCCGGTGGCGTCGATCATGCGGTGGAAACCGAGGAGGAGGCATTCGCCTGCGCGCGGCGCTTCCTGTCCTATCTGCCGTCGTCGGTCTATGAGCTGCCGCCGACGCTGCCCTGCAATGACGATCCCGAGCGCGCCGAGGCGATGCTGCTGAACGCCGTGCCGCGCGGCCGCAAGGAAGTCTACAAGATGCGGCCGATCATCGACGCCGTCGTCGATCGCGGCTCGTTTTTCGAGATGTCCGCGAATTTCGGCCGGCCGGTGATCACCGGCTTTGCGCGGCTCGAAGGGCGTGCGGTGGCGGTGCTGGCCAGTGATCCGTTTCACTTCGGCGGGTCATGGACGTCCGATGCCTGCCAGAAGGTGATCCGTTTCGTCGATCTCGCCGAGACCTTCCATCTGCCCGTGGTCTATCTGATGGATTGCCCCGGCTTCATGGTTGGTCTCGAGGCCGAGAAGCAGGCCACGATCCGCTATGGCGTGCGCGCGATGGCGGCGGTCAACCAGAGCACGGTGCCCTGGTGCACGGTCATTCTGCGCAATGCCTTCGGCGTCGCCGGCGTGGTGCATCAGCCGGCCAACCGCTACTCGATGCGCTATGCATGGCCGTCCGCCTATTGGGGCTCGCTCCCACTGGAAGGCGGTATCGAGGCCGCCTATCGCGCCGAGATCGAAGCGGCCGACGATCCGAAAACAAAGCTCGCGGAGATCGAGGACCGGCTCAACAAACTGCGATCGCCGTTTCGCTCTGCCGAGAAGTTCTGGGTGGAGGAGGTTATCAATCCGCTCAAGACGCGCTCGCTGCTGTGCGAATTCGCGCGTCTTGCCGAGCCGTTGCGTACGCCTGGCCCGGCGCGGTTGCAGATGCGGCCGTGAGTGGAGAATGTAGGGTGGGCAAAGCGCAGCGTGACCACCAACCTTGCTACGTAAGATGGTGGGCACGCTGCGCTTTGCCCACC
>SDZE01000542.1 GCA_004173095.1 Bradyrhizobiaceae bacterium | reverse complement strand
TCGTCCGGCGCGATCACCTTCGACGGCGAGGATATCTCCAGGCTGAAGCCGTTCGAGCGGGCCCGCCGCGGTATTGCGTTCGTGCCGCAGGGCCGCGAGATCTTCCCGCTGCTCACGGTCGAGGAAAACCTCAAGACCGGCTACGCGCCGCTGAAACGCGCCGATCGCACCATTCCGGACGATGTGTATTCGCTGTTTCCGGTGCTCAAATCCATGCTCGGCCGCCGCGGCGGCGATCTCTCAGGCGGCCAGCAGCAGCAGCTTGCCATCGGCCGTGCGCTGGTGATGCGGCCAAAACTCCTGTTGCTCGACGAGCCCACCGAAGGCATCCAGCCCTCGATTATCAAGGATATCGGTCGCGCCATTTCCTATCTGCGCTCACTCGGCACCATCGCCATCGTATTGGTGGAGCAGTATCTCGACTTCGCCTGCGAACTCGGCGACAATTTCGCCGTGATGGATCGCGGGGCGGTGAAATACAGCTGCGACCGCGCCAATCTCGATCCCGCCGAGATCAGCCGCCAAATGGCGCTGTAGGCGAATCCTCTCATTGTGCACGATCCTTTGGAAAACGGGTTACACCTTTTCCGGGATCATGCTGCCGGAGTCCGTATGCAGGATGCTCTCGCATCGTCGACGAGTTTCGCCGCCAACCGCGCACGCGGAGCGGTGACCTTCGACGTGCATCTGGTGGATGGCCGCACCCGCCGTCGCCAGCTGCATGAATCCGGCTCGCTCCGCGTCCGCTTTCCCTCGCCGGAGGATGACGGTCTCACGGCGATGTTCGTCAACACTGCAGGTGGCGCTGCCGGCGGTGACCGCTTCGATATCGACATCACGGCAGGCGAGGGGACGCGCCTCACCATGTCCACGGCTGCCGCTGAGAAGGTCTATCGCTCCCACGGCCCGGCCGCCGAGATCAACATCGCGCTGCGCGCCCAAGCTGGCGCGCATCTGAGCTGGCTGCCGCAGGAAACCATCCTGTTCGATCAGGCCCGCACCACGCGCAGCATCGACATCGATCTGGCCGAGACCGCCTCGCTGGTCCTGTGCGAGATCGTTGTGTTCGGTCGCACCGCGATGGGCGAGGTGATGCGGTCGGGCTCATTCGTGGACCGTTGGCGTCTGCGTCGCGGCGGCCGTCTGGTGTTTGCGGAAAACGTCCGGCTCGACGGCGACATCGCGGCCAAACTGGCGGCCCCCGCCATCGCCAATGGCGGTCTCGCCATCGCCTCGGCGCTGATCGTGCCCGGCGATGAGGCGTTGCTGGAGCGGCTGCGGGCCGCGGCGGAGCAAGCCGGCTGCGAAGTCGGCGTGTCGCAGTGGAACGGATTTGCAATGGTCCGTATCTGTGCGCAAGATGCTGCAAAATTGCGGGCCGACATGATGGCGCTGTTGTCGCAATCCGGTGCGATGCTGCCGCGCATGTGGCTCAACTGATCATCAGGGATTTTCGATGAACCTGTCCCCGCGCGAGAAAGACAAGCTGCTGATCTCCATGGCCGCCATCGTGGCGCGCCGCAGGCTGGAGCGCGGCGTCAAACTCAATCATCCTGAAGCCATCGCGATCATCTCCGACTTCATCGTCGAAGGGGCGCGCGATGGCCGCACCGTGGCCGAACTGATGAAGGCCGGCGCCGAAGTCATCACGCGGGATCAATGCATGCCGGGGATCGCCGAGATGATCCACGACATTCAGGTCGAGGCGACGTTCCCCGATGGGACAAAGCTCGTCACCGTGCATGAGCCTATTCGCTGATGGAGGTCGCAATGGCCGACGCCCCGCCAAAACAAGCCTGGGAGAACCTCGCGGATTTCGACCTCAACAGGCCGGAAGAGGCATTGGCACTCGTCGAGCACTTCCAGGGCGAATGGGGCAATGGCGGCTTGGCGCAGCTGTTCTCGAACTGGAATCGCGCAGACATCGTTTTGATTCCCGAGGCGATGCGGATCGTTGGTGCCCCCGAGGCCGCGACAGTCGTCGAGGCGGCGATCGCACACTTTCCCGCGGACCAGGATGACTGGCGTGATCTCGGACATCAAGCACTCATGAATCCGGCCAGTCCACTCCGCGAGCCGCTCTGGAAGTTAAATGAGGCCCTCGACGAGCATGAGCCGGCCTTGGCCCAGTCGGTGATAGCCTTCGAGCTGAAGCTCAGCGAAAACGACGATCTGTGAGAGGACCAAGATGATCCCCGGCGAACTGTTCATCCAGGATGGCGAGATCGAGCTCAATGCCGGCCGCAAGGCGATCACGCTCACGGTGTCCAACACCGGCGACCGCCCGATTCAGGTCGGCTCGCATTATCATTTCGCCGAGACCAATGCGGCGCTGAGCTTCGATCGCGGCCAGGCCCGCGGCATGCGCCTTGATATCGCCGCCGGCACCGCCGTCCGCTTTGAGCCCGGCCAGAGCCGCGACGTGCAACTGGTCGAACTCGCCGGCAAGCGCGAGGTCTACGGATTCCGGGGCGACGTGATGGGAAAGCTGTGATGTCGACGATGCAATATCCCCACAACGCGGCTCCTCCTTGCCTCCCCCTCTCCCGCGTGCGGGAGAGGGCCGGGGTGGGGGCAGCCACAACCTCGGAGAGCGCGGTGGTCCCCACCCGGCACTGCGCGCCACCCTCCCCCGCAAGCGGGAGAGGGGATATCTCAGCCAAGGGAGCGAAATCATGCCCGTGAAAATCAAGCGCTCCGTCTATGCCGACATGTTCGGCCCCACCACCGGCGATCGTGTGCGGCTGGCCGATACCGATCTCATCATCGAGGTCGAAAAGGATTTCACCATCTATGGTGAGGAGGTGAAATTCGGCGGCGGCAAGGTGATCCGCGACGGCATGGGACAATCGCAGGCGACGCGCGCAGAGGGCGCGGTCGACACCGTCATTACCAATGCGCTGATCGTCGATCACTGGGGCATCGTCAAGGCCGACGTCGCGCTCAAGGACGGCAAGGTGCATGCCATCGGCAAGGCCGGCAATCCCGACATCCAGCCGGGCGTGACCATCAATGTCGGTCCGGGCACCGATGTCATTGCAGGCGAGGGCAAGATCCTCACCGCCGGCGGCTTCGACAGCCACATCCATTTCATCTGCCCGCAGCAGATCGAGCATGCGCTGATGTCGGGCGTCACCTCGATGCTCGGCGGCGGCACCGGTCCGTCGCATGGCACTTTCGCCACCACCTGCACGCCCGGCCCGTGGCACATCGCGCGCATGATCCAGGCGTTCGACGCGTTCCCGGTCAATCTCGGCATTTCCGGCAAGGGCAATGCCTCGACGCCGGCAGCGCTGGTGGAGATGATCAAGGCCGGTGCCTGTGCGCTCAAGCTGCAC
>SDZE01000422.1 GCA_004173095.1 Bradyrhizobiaceae bacterium | reverse complement strand
GCATCCATCGCCTCATAGAAACTGCCGAAATGGCAGACGCCGAGCGCCTTGTTGCCGATCAGCGGCCAGAGTTTGAGTTCAACCTGGGTGGTGAAGGCGAGAGTGCCTTCCGAGCCGACCAGCAGATGGGCGAGATTGTTCGCCGTGTTGCGTGGTACCAGCGCATCGAGATTGTAGCCGCCGACCCGGCGCTGCACCTGCGGAAAGCGCGTCGCGATCTCCTCCGCCTCACGTTCGCCGAGCGCCAGCATTTCGCGAAAGAGGGCAGGCGCGTCATGGCCGGGATTGATCTCGCCGAAATGCAATCGCGTGCCATCGACCAGCGCCGCATCCATCGCAATCGTGTTGTCGCGCATGGTGCCGTAGCGCAACGAGCGGCCGCCGCACGAATTGTTGCCAGCCATGCCGCCGATGGTCGCGCGCGACGCGGTGGAGACATCGACGGGAAACCACAGCCCGTGTTTCTTGAGTTGCCGGTTGAGGTCGTCAAGCACGATGCCGGGCTCGACGATGCAGGTGCGGTTGTCCACATCGACCGAGATCAGTTTGTTGAGATGCTTCGACAGATCGATGACGATGCCGTCATTCACCGTCTGTCCGCATTGCGAGGTGCCGCCGCCGCGCGGCGTGACCACGCGGCCGTCATCGCGGCAGATCGCCATGGCGCGCAGTGCTTCGTCGGTGGTGCGAGGCACCACCACGCCGAACGGCATGATCTGGTAGAACGAGGCATCGGTGGCATAACGGCCGCGGTTGAAGGCGTCGAAAAACACGTCCCCCGACACTTCGCGCGACAGCTTTGCGGCCAGGGCACTGTCCGCGGCCTGACTTCTGATGATTGCGGCCTTGCCCATGGATTCCCGCCCTGTCGCTCTATCGCCCTGTCTTGCATCCGGATTCCGGCTTGGCAAGCCGGCGGCGCGGGCACGGCCAAGGCCATTTGGCCAATCAGAAATCCTCATGGCTGCCCCACGTTTTTCTGAGGGGCCGTGGTATACCAGGCGCGGGACAAGGTCCGCAAAAGATGCTATCCGGGCGCTTCGATCGAATAGACGGCAAGAAACTGTTGTGGGGAAGGACGAGACATGACCGTGCATACCGGCCGACACTTTTTGCAGATTCCTGGCCCTACCAATGTGCCCGATCGGGTGCTGCGGGCCATGGATATGCCGACCCTGGATCATCGCGGTCCGGAATTTGCTGAACTCGGCCTGCATGTTCTTGCTGCGATGCAGCGGGTGTTCCGCACCAAACAGCCGGTGATGATCTATCCGTCCTCAGGCACCGGCGCCTGGGAAGCGGCGATCGTCAACACACTGTCGCCGGGCGACAAGGTGCTGATGGCCGAGACCGGTCAATTCGCAACCCTCTGGCGTAATCTTGCCGAGAAATTTAAGCTGGTGATCGACTTCGTGCCAGGGGACTGGCGCCATGGCGCTGATCTGGCCGAAATCGAGAAGCGTCTGACCGCTGACAAGGCGCATGCCATCAAGGCGGTGATGATCGTTCACAATGAGACGTCGACGGGGTGCGTCACCTATCCGCTGGACGTCCGCAAGATCCTTGACCGTGTAAAGCATCCGGCGCTGTTCATGGTCGATACGGTATCCGGGCTGGGTTCGCTGGAATACGAACACGACGCCTGGGGTATCGACGTATCGGTGGCCGGCTCGCAGAAGGGGCTGATGCTGCCGCCGGGCCTCGGCTTCAACGCCGTCTCCGAAAAGGCGCTGGCGGCCTCCAAGGTCAACGACTCCTTCCGCTCTTACTGGGACTGGCAGGAGATCCTGTCCGCCAACAAGCTCGGCTCCTGGCCCTATACGCCAGCCACCAATCTGCTGTATGCGCTCAAGGAAGCGGTTGCGATGCTCGAGGAAGAGGGGCTCGACAACGTGTTCGCCCGTCACAAGCGTCACGGCGCCGCCGCGCGCGCCGCCGCCAAGGCCTGGGGCCTCGAAACCGTGCCGCTCGACGCACAGGATCATTCGCCGGCTCTGACCGCGGTGATGATGCCCGACGGCCATGATGCGGATGCGTTCCGCAAGATCGTCCTCGAGAATTTCGACATGTCGCTCGGCACCGGCCTCAACAAGTGGAAGGGCAAGATCTTCCGCATCGGCCATATCGGTCATTTCAACGATCTCATGCTCATGGGCACGCTGGCCGGCGTGGAAATGGGCCTCGACCTGGCCAAGGTCCCGCATCGCGCGGGCGGCGTTACCGCAGCGATGGCGGTGCTAACCGGCAAGAGCGTGGTCGAGATGCCAAAGGCTGCGGTGGCCTGAGACTGCATGCCACCCGCGACGTAGCGGCCTAACAATCCCGAAAAGGCTGGAGCATAATTGCTTCAGCCTTTTTCATTCCGGCTCCCAAGAAAGTTCGCTCATGACCGCGCCAAGTGACGACCTGCTGTATTCCGTCGAGGACGGCATCGCCAAGATCACGTTCAACCGTCCGCAGGCGCGCAACGCCATGCTGTTTTCCATGTATGAGCGGATGGCGGAAATCTGCACGGCCGCCAATGACGATCGCACCATCAAGGCGATTATTCTGACCGGCGCTGGCGACAAGGCCTTCGCCTCGGGCACCGACATCTCCCAGTTCCGCGAATTCAAGACGGCGCAGGATGCGCTGGATTACGAGGCCCGGATCGACCGCGTGCTGACCGCGCTGGAAACCTGCCGCGTGCCGACCATCGCGGCCATCGCCGGCGCATGCACCGGCGGCGGCGCCGGTATTGCCGCCTGTTGCGACCTGCGCATTGGCACGGCCGCCACACGGATGGGCTTCCCGATCGCGCGCACGCTCGGCAATTGCCTGTCGATGTCCAATATCAGCCGTGTGATGTCACTGGTCGGCCCGGCGCGCACCAAGGACATGATTTTCACCGCCCGCCTGATCGAGGCCGATGAGGCGCTGGCGCTCGGCCTGATCAACGAGATCTTGCCCGATGTAGAGACGTTGCAGCGCCGTGCGCTCGACCTAGCGCAACTGGTGGCCAGCCATGCGCCCATCACCCTCGAAGTTACCAAGGAAGCGGTGCGCCGCCTGCGCAAGACGCTGACGCGCGACGAGGGCCTGGACCTCGTGCTCAAGGCCTATATGAGCGCGGACTTTCGAGAGGGCATGGACGCGTTCCTGAACAAGCGCAAGCCGAATTGGCAGGGGAAGTAGTTTTGCTTCTAATCTCTCCCCGCTTGCGGGGAGAGGTCGACTGAGGCGCGCAGCGCGTGGAGGTCGGGTGGGCTCTCCATTTACTCCGAGCCTTTGGAGAGCCCCTCACCCGTCCCGGCTTCGCTACGCTTCGCCGGGCCACCTTCTCCCCGCGGGCGGGGAGAAGGTGGC
>SDZE01000060.1 GCA_004173095.1 Bradyrhizobiaceae bacterium | reverse complement strand
GATGAAGCGGCCGGGCCAGCCCGCTGAACTCGCCACCGCTTATGTGATGCTGGCGGATCCGCTGTCGAGCTACGTATCCGGCACGACCATTGCGGTCACCGGCGGAAAGCCTTTCATCTGATCGCGAACACCATCGTCAAGAATGAAGGGATGCCGCATCCTATGCGGCATCCCTTTTGTTGTAGTGCTGATCCGGATCAGGCTGCCTGAGCGTTCACTGCGCTCAAGGCGAGCTTCGACAGCGTATCATCCGTCTTCTTCTCTTCAGCCAGCGTCTGATCGAGCAGCTTCACGGCGTCCTTCAGGCCAAGAGTCTGGGCCCAGGTGCGCAGAGTGCCGTAACGGGCAATCTCGTAATGCTCGACCGCTTGTGCCGCTGCCAGAAGGCCGGGGTCGAGAGCGACCGTGTCGGCGTACTCTTCCATGATCTCCTTGCCTTCATCGAGAATGCCCTCGATGGCATCGCACTTCTTGCCGCGGGCGGCCTTGCCGAGCGATTCGAAAATCTGCTCGAGGCGTTCGATCTGGACTTCGGTCTCGCCCGTAGTAGATGTCCTTGAGCGTATCGAGGAAAAGATCGTTGAGGTCTTTGTCAGCCATGTGAGCTCCTTATCGACTGTTGACGGGCGCTAAACGAGACGGCGGGTATCTGGTTCCGCACGGATCTGGAAAGGCGGCCGCTGTCCGATGGTGGCCAAGGGAACGAAACAAGCGGAGAACGCTTATGGCCGCGCCAAGGGAGGGCAACATGAGTGACAGACAGACGCCATCAGTGACCGGGCCGATCTCCGAAATCGCTTCAATCGCATCCGATGCGGCGAAGGCCGCGGTGGCGACGGTCAGTGGCGCCATCGAAGAAGGCAAGAAGCCCGGCAAGCCGCTCGATCTTCTCAGCAAGATGACGCGCGAAGCTCCGTTGGGCATGCTGCTCGCGGCCTTCCTTGTTGGACGCGCGATAGCGCGGCGCCGTTAGCGGCATTGCCGGCATGAGTCTCCGGCATCCCGTGACGCCCGATGGCCGATATTTCGTGGTGAAAGGCCGCCTTTGGCGGTTGGCCAATCCTTCCTTGTCGGAGGCGGAGAAGGACGGGCTGGTGTCGCACCTGATGCGGGCGCGACGCGCCGTCCGCTCGGCGAAGACAGCTGCCGACGACGAGGCGGAGGCGGCAGCCCATCGCCAGGTTGATGCTGCAAAGATCGCATTGGGAGAGCGTGGCCCGGTCTGGTGGACCAACGGCGATCCGGATTTCAATCGCCATATGGTGAAGAACACGCCTTATCAAAGTTGGTTTGAGGAAGTCAGAGCGCGGCGACGGAAGGCGGGTGAATGAAGATCGCCACCTTCAATGTGAACAACGTCAACAAGCGTCTTCCCAACCTGCTGGCATGGCTCAAGTCGGCCAAGCCGGACGTCGTCTGTCTTCAGGAGCTGAAATCCACGCAGGCTGAATTTCCAGAGGCGGCGCTTCGCAAGGCTGGATACGCCGCCGAATGGGTCGGGCAGAAATCCTGGAATGGCGTCGCAATTCTTGCAAAAGGGGCCGACATCATCGTCACACGCCGCAGGCTCCCCGGCGATGCGAATGACGATCAGAGCCGCTACATCGAGGCCGCCATCAATGGCGTCATCGTCGCATGTATCTACGCGCCGAACGGCAACCCTCAACCCGGGCCGAAATTCGACTACAAGCTGGCGTGGCTGAAGCGCTTGAACAGGCATGCGAGCAAGCTGCTGAAATCGGGCGCGCCGGCTGTCATCGCCGGCGACTTCAACGTGGTGCCGACGCCGTTCGATATCTATCCCACGAAGTCATGGGACAAGGATGCCCTGGTGCAGCCGGAAGCGAGAGCGGAATTCGCCAAGCTCCTGAAAAAAGGATGGGTGGACGCGCTGCGCGAGCACCAGCCCGATATTCCGAACTACACATTCTGGTCTTACTGGCGTAACCGCTACGAGCGCGACGCCGGACTGCGCATCGATCATCTGCTGCTCAGTCCGGCGTTGCGGCCGCGATTGCTGACCTGCGGCGTCGATCGGAAAGTGCGTGGCAAGCCCGAGCCTAGCGACCACGCACCTGCCTGGATCGTTCTGACGTAACTCGCCCTGCGCTCTGAACTATCGTTGCCCTTCGACGCCAGCCTCCTGCCGCAGGTCGTCGATCAGTTCCGAAGCTTCAGCCTTGGTGAGATCGGCCTTGGTAGGATCTGGCTCATGTGCCTGCTCACTTAGCGTCTTGAGATAAGACGCCTGCGCGCCAGTCATGGGGTCGTCACCCGAAACCCAGTCCTTCGGATCTTTCTGCGCATTGTCGGCCATTCGAAGTCTCCACTGTGAGGAGTGGACGTAATCCGCGGCATGCGTTATCGTTCCTGTTATGTTCGTGCAGAGATATTCGTGCAGGAGACATGGAGGCTGGCCATGGATAAGAACGCCCAACAGGAACTCATTCGACTCTGGTGTCTCCTGAGGAAGGCACGGGGCCGAGAAGCCGTGGCCATCCGGAGCCAGATCGCCGCGAAACTGGCGGCGCAAGAGGAGGTTGAGCGCGCGGCATGAATGTGCGGGCGAGGCCGCCCGTGCTTGCGATCTGTCACGCAAGCCTTAGCGGGTTTGCGCTGTCGCCCGTTACTCAACCGCGTCGCTCCGTTCGGCTTTTGTTAACCGCGTTTCGGCATCGTTTTCCGCATCGCAGCAGAATCTGGCAGCGGAATTGGGAGATGCAGAACATGGAACATGAAATCCGAGAGCGCGCCTATCACATGTGGCGCGATGCGGGGTCGCCGGTGGGCAATTCGGATGCCTTCTGGCTGGCCGCACAACGCGAAGTCCTGGCCGGATCGCTGGGCCAGATCGCCAGCGTCAAGGCCGCCACGCCAAAAGCAGCCGCCAAGCCGAAAGCGGCGCCACGCAAGCGCAAGGTAGCCTGACGCTGCCTCAGGTCAGACGTAGGACGTCTCCTCGGTAACGACGAAGTCGCCGGTAGCGCCTGAAGTGTCCGGCGGCAGCAGGGTGAGGGAACCAAACCTCACGCCGCACGTCCCATATGACCATGCAGAAACATTCTCCCATGCGGTCTCGTCCCGCATGACATCCAAAATCGCGATCATTGGATCCGGCCCTACCGGTATCTACACCCTTGCAGGGCTCGTCCCCGCACGCGTCCCGCTGTCGATCACCGTTTTCGAGGTGGAGGCGGATGCCGGCAAGGGTACGCCGTACCATCCCGACATCAACGATCAGGCGATGCTCGCCAATATCGCGAGCATCGAACTGCCTCCGATCTGCGAAAACCTGGTGGATTGGCTGCGGCGCCAGTCTGACCTGGAGTTGGAGCGCCTGAACGTGGCGCGCGCCCAGATCAAGGAGCGCGAGTTCTACCCGCGCATCGTGCTGGGCGAATACCTGCAGTCGCAGTTTCAGCAATTGATCGAAAAGGGCATCGCCAACCAGCATGTGATCGACGTCAAGACGCGTCACCGCGTCGTGGACATCAAGCTGCAGCCCGAAGACATCCAGCTCACCGTGCGGACGCCCGATGGCGAACGCAAGGACTATGCATTCGACCACGTGGTGATGGCCACCGGACACGACTGGCCGGAAACGACCGAGGTCAAACCGGGCTATTTCGTTTCCCCCTGGCCGGCTCGGGCGCTCAAAAGCATCGATCCAGGTTCGATCGCCATCCTCGGCACGTCGCTGAGTGCCATCGACGCCTTGATGACGGTGTCGACCGCCTACGGAGCGTTCTATCTCGATGCCAGCGGTCAGCTCCAGTATCAGAGCTCTGCGGCCGGCGAGGGCTTTCGTGCGACGATGATGTCACGCAAAGGCCTGCTCCCCGAGGCGGATTTCTACTGCGACTATCCTTATGCGCCGTTGCAGATCTGTACCGTCGAGG
>SDZE01000559.1 GCA_004173095.1 Bradyrhizobiaceae bacterium | reverse complement strand
AGCAGCGTGCCGACCGACTTCCACTGGAAGGTATTGATCGAAACCATGATCATGACCGCAACCAGTGCCGCCATCGGGATCTGCGCGACGTAGGGACCCAGCACGACGATCAGGAACAGCAGGAACGCGCCGGCCCACAGGGTCGAGAGCCGGCCGCGGCCACCGGACGAGACATTGATCACCGACTGGCCGATCATCGCGCAGCCGGCCATGCCGCCAAAAAATCCCGAAGTGATGTTGGCGGCGCCCTGCCCGGCGCATTCGCGATTTTTGTCCGATGTCGTGTCAGTCATCTCGTCGATGATCGCCGCGGTCATCAGGCTTTCCAGAAGGCCGACCATCGCGATGGCGAAGGAGGTCGGGAAGATGATCCGCAGCGTCTCCCACGTGAACGGCACCTGCGGCAGCGCAAAGAACGGCAGTTCGTTCGGCAGCACGCCCATGTCGCCGACGGTGCGGATGCCGAAGCCGAAATACATGGAAGCCCCGGTGAGCAGCACGATGGTGACCAGCGGCGACGGCACGGCTTTGGTGATGTAAGGTAAGCCGTAGATGATCGCGAGACCGATGGCCGTCATCGCATAGACCGCCGGGCCGCGGCCAAGAAGCTCCGGCATCTGCGCCATGAAGATCAGAATCGCCAGCGCATTGACGAAGCCGGTCACCACCGAACGCGACACGAAGCGCATCAGGGTGCCGAGCCGCATCAGGCTGGCGACGATCTGGATGAGGCCCGTGAGGACCGTGGCGGCGAACAGGTAATTGATGCCGTGCTCCTTGACGAGGCCGACCATCAGCAGCGCGGTGGCGCCCGTCGCCGCCGAGATCATCGCCGGCCGGCCGCCGGCGAAAGCCGACACGACGGCGATACAGAACGAGGCATAGAGGCCGACTTTGGGATCGACGCCGGCGATGATCGAAAATGCGATCGCTTCGGGAATCAGTGCGAGTGCGACGACAGTGCCCGCAAGCAATTCACGGGTGACGTTCGGAGCCCATTCGCTCCGCAGATGAACCATATCCATGGTGATGTTTGAACTTTCTTGTCTCACACGAAGGAATACAGCGCGTGAGGCGCGCAAAACGGCTGACGGCCTCAGCGAGGTCCGTATGGCAAGCCCAGATTTTGCGTTGTCCGGCGGGTCGGCGGCCGGAAGAGCCACCCGGATTTACACCGGGTCCGGTGGTATGTGCTGAGACTAACGAAGTTGATGGTGCCGTGCAATACGCGGATGCGCAGCAACGCAGGATGAGGTTCGCAACCTCACCCATCCAGCAGCATGGTAGCTAGGACGTGCGTTTCAAGACCGACACAAAGAACCCGTCGGTCCCCGTCTTTCGCGGCGTCATCAGCAGCCCTTCCGGCGACTGATAGACGGCGGCGGCGAAATCATCCGCCTTGCCCCATAGCGCCGACATCACCTGCGCCGTCGGAACAACCGCAAAGCCCGGCTGGCGCGCGAGAAATCCATTCACCTGATTGCGATTCTCCTGCGGCAGCACCGAGCACGTGATGTAGGCGATCCGTCCGCCCGGCTTCACGAACTGCACGGCGCGATCGAGCACCTCCTGCTGGTCCTTGACGCGGACCTCCAGCGCGCCGGGCCGCATCCGCCATTTCGCATCGGGATTGCGGCGCCAGGTGCCGGTGCCCGTGCAGGGTGCATCGATCAGCACGAGATCGGCGGAATCGCGGATATCGACCAGCGGATCCTCGTCGCCCTTGGGCGTGCGGATGTCGGCATTATGGATACCGGCCCGCGACAGCCGCTCATGGATCGGCGCAAGTTGGCGCTTGTCGGCATCGGTGGCGATCAGGCGGCCTTTGCCCTGCATCATGGCGCCGAGCGCCAGGGTCTTGCCACCGGCGCCGGCGCAGAGATCGATGACCTGCTCGCCTGGCTTGGCACCGGACAACAGCGCAGCTAGCTGCGAGCCTTCGTCCTGCACCTCGATGCCGCCCTTGATGAAATCCTCCTCGGCATGGACACCGGGATTGCGCGCGTCGGCACCGAGCGCGATGCGCAGGCCGAGCGGCGACCATGGCGTTTCCGTCGCGCCGAGATGCTTCAACGATGCCAGCGCCTTGTCGCGCTTGGTCTTCAGCGTGTTGACGCGCAGATCGAGCGGTGCGCGGCTGGCCATCGCCACCGCCTCGGCTACACGATCGTCGCCGAACACATCGGCGAGTTGATTGTCGAGCCACTCGGGATAATCGCCGGCGATATGCGCGGGTGCGCCTTCAGCGGTGCGGGTCTCCAGCGCCTTGCGCTCAGCGTCGCTGAGCGGCTCCGGCGCGAACCGGCTGCCGTCGCACATGGCGGCAATCTCTTCCGCATCGAGGCCGCGTTCGAGCTTGAGCATACCGAGCAGGCGCGCCCGCGACGTCTCGTTCTCCATCACCCACGCACTCGAGGCGCGCCGGCGCAGCACGTCCCAGACCAGACCGGCGATACCGGCACGGTCGCCGGAGCCTGCAAAACGATGCGCAGTGCCCCACTCCTTCAGCGCCTTGGCGGCGGGAATGCGCTGAGCCTCGATGGCGTCGATAACCTCGATAGCAGCAGTCAGGCGGGCGGCGGGCGTCATGGCAAAAATCCAGTTCTGAGAATCGGCGCCACCCCTCGCCTTACAGCAGGAGCAGCATCCGCAGCGCGAAGTAGAACCACATGGCCAGCAACACAAGCGCGCTAGCGATCCAGGCCTGCGATCCACGGCTGCCGGCAAAGAAGCCCGCCCCGACGAAACGGGCAACCACGAACACCCAGGACAGGCAGACCAGGATCAGATCGATCTTCCGTAGCGGCAGACCAAGGGCGATCAGGGAATAAAACAGCAGATCAAGCTGTGGCGCAGTGTTTGGTAACTCGCGGCCGTCACCACGGCCGCCCCAGCCACCGCGCAGACCAGTCACGAAGAACATGCCGAGCGTGATCGCCACCAGCACAAAAACCGGTAGCAGAACCATCTGGATAGACATTTAAATTCCCCATCAGCCCGCCGGCGGCTCAATACCGACGGCTTACGGGAACTGGAACCCGTAAAGATGGGTATGGGTTCCATTTGCCTGACGATGAGACTGGATATCTCCGCCGTCAGCGCGAGCTGAGCGAGGCAATCCAGAAGGCCAAGCTGGATTGCTTCGTCGCTGCGCTCCTCGCAATGACGGCTGAAAGGCTTGTTGGCAGCCGAGAAGGCCGAGCGACTTTTAAGCCTTGTCAGGCCCGATCCGCACCAGTTGCTTGCCGAAGTTCTGGCCCTTGAGCAGCCCCATAAATGCCGTCGGCGCGTTGTCGAGGCCTTCGGTGACGTGCTCCTTGTACTTCACCTTGCCCTCGCGCACCCACTGCGCCATGT
>SDZE01000641.1 GCA_004173095.1 Bradyrhizobiaceae bacterium | reverse complement strand
CAACCGGTTGGATCCGCCGATCAACCCAAGCAGTATCAGCCCGCCAATCCTGTGCCCGATCAGCGGGCGGCGCCGACATCCTCGCCGGCAGGCGTTGGGCCTGACAACGGTTCGAAGCCCTAGGCTGGGCAAGTACGTATTTTCACATGCGCGATACCCGCGTATGAGAATGCCGGGACATGCAGAACCATAAAGTCAAAGCCGCTCGGCTCTGACTTGGACGCTTACTTCCATGCCGAGTTCGTCATGCGCGGCTCCGTAATAGGAGCCCCAAAGCGGGGTGGCTTGGCGTGGGGTGCGGGCCACGCCCACTCGTATCAGATCGCGATTGCCTACGATGCCGTTGGTGGGATCGAATTCGGCCCAACCTGAGCCGGGCAAATAGATCTGGCACCATGCATGTGTCGAGCCGCCACCAAGCCGCGACGTCTGATCGCGGTCCGGGACATATATGTAACCGGTGACGAAACGCGCCGCGAAACCGAGAAGACGTGCTGCTTCCATCATCAGAAGCGCAAAATCGCGACAGGTGCCTTCCTGGTAGGCGATCGTTTCGCCAGGCGTGCGCGTGCCGAGGACTGTCCGGCGATTGTAGGCAAACCCGTCTCGGATCGCTTCGTTCAACGTCATGAGCAATTGCCCGGTCGGCCTGCTCGCATTGATATCGATGAACGTTCCAAGCCATCGTTCGACGCTGTCATCCTCGGCGTGGTGGCGCCGCATGTAAGGGGCGAGGTCCGGAAGTTCCTCGTCGGCATAAGCGAACGGATGCGAGCGCGCATAGGGCTCGATACTGAAATCGGGCGATTGTTCGGGTCGGTGATCGATCCGCAGTTGTGTCTCGAAGCTCAGCGACGTGGTCGGTGCGTCGAATTCGACAAGCGTGATGCAATTGCCAAATGTGTCGTGGACCCAGCGGATGTCGACCGGGGTCGGAGCAACGACGAGGCTGCTTTCCAGCAGGCGTTGGTCGAAACTGTCGCGCGGCCTGAACATCAGCCTGTGGATGCCCGGCATGATCGGATTGCGGTAGCTGTATCGCGTCACGTGCTCTACGGAAAAAATCGTCATGACGGATCAGCGGCATCCCTGAGTGTGAGCAAACTCGTCCAGGCCGAATTGCCGGAATCGGCTCATTCTAAAGGCAGTTCTCCGCGAACGCTGTAGGGAACTCCTGGGCCCCGCGCGTTGAGGCATGCGCCGGCGAAGGAATGCTCCGGGCTGGCGTGGCACAACTCTTGCTGCTCACAGGTCCAGTAGGACCGTCAGCGAGGGCCGGATTTGAAAAATGCTCTGATCCATCCATTGAGAGGCTGGTGCGCGCGGATCTGGCGCCAGATCGCGGAGTCGGTAAGGCACGCTCCCATGCATTAGCGCACGTCATAGGCCTTCGAGATAACAGCCGGCAACTCGCGCGTCGGCCGGGATGTTCATCCTGAAATCCGTCGAAGCGCATAGTTTCTTTTGATTTCTGCGATGGCGTGACGCTGTCTAAGCTTCTGCGGCAGCACTGCATCATGCTTCTGCATGACGTGCCTGCCGACAGCAATGAAAGTGCGGCTATGAGCTCTGCCATCGTCTATTTCCTGAACGGCCCCAATGCCAATCTCTATGGGCTCGATAAGAACGGTACCTATGGTCGGGAGAGCTTCGTCTCCATCAAGCAGCGCTGCGAGGACCATGCCGCATCGCTTGGTGTGGCCGTCGATTTTCGCCAGTCCAATCACGAAGGCGTTCTGGTCGACTGGATTCAGGAGGCGCGGGAGAAAGCGGAAGGGATCGTCATCAACGCCGCCGGGCTGACTTACAGTTCTGTCCCGATCCTCGACGCGCTGCTCGCCTTCGACGGGCCGATCATCGAGGCGCATATGAGCAATATCTGGAAGCGCGAGCCGTTCCGCCATCACTCCTATGTCTCGCGCGCCGCCACCGGCGTGATCGCTGGCCTCGGTGCGCTCGGTTACGAGCTGGCGCTGACAGCGGTGTCGCGGCTGATCGCCGAGAAGAACGCGCTATGACATCTGACGTGATGGCGTTTTACAGCGCCTTCGATGATTTCGAGACGTGGCGCGCAGCATTGAATGCGGAAGGGATTGATCTTCGCCAAGCCGACGATATCGCCGACCCCCTGAGCGTGCGGCACGCGCTGGTGTGGAAGCCGCCACATGGCTTCTTTGCCCGCTATCCTCATCTGGGATTGGTGGTCAATCTCGGCGCCGGCGTTGATGCGCTGGTCGGCCGTGACGATCTGCCGGACGTGCCGATCACCCGCCTGTCCGATCCGAAAATGGCGCGGATGATGGCCGGCTATGTGCTGTTCGCCGTGACACGCCATGCGCGCGATATTCCCACCTTCGAGCGCGCCCAGCGCGCGCATCGCTGGCAGTATGTGCATCCGCGCGATCCCGAGACCATCAGCGTCGGCATTCTCGGCCTCGGCGAACTCGGACTGACCGCTGCGCTGGAATGCGCGCGGCAGGGTTATCGCGTGCGCGGCTGGTCCAGCACGCTGAAGTCCATCGCCGGCATCGAGACTTCCGCGGGCTTGTCTGCACTGCCGGATATTCTCGGCGCCAGCGATATCCTCGTCTGCATGCTGCCGCAGACGCCGCAGACCGGCGGATTGCTCGATGCCGAGCGGCTCGCGCAGATCAAGCGCGGTGCGGTCTTCATCAATGTCTCACGCGGCAGCATCGTCGATGAGCCCGCATTGATCGCGTCACTGCGCTCCGGTCACATCGCGGAAGCGACGCTGGATGTGTTTTCATCCGAGCCGCTGTCGCCGGAGAGCCCGCTCTGGGCGATGGACAATGTGCTGATCACCCCGCATCTCGCATCGGTGGCGCTGCCCGGTTCGGCGGCGCGACAGATCGGCGAGAATATCCGCCGGCTCGAAGCCGGGCAGCAGCTGTTAAGCCGCATCGACCCGCGGCGGGGCTATTGATCCCGGCGCAAACTGGCCGCCAATCGCAAAGGCCTCCCGGGCGTAATCGGCGAATGTCTGCACCGCCGGGCGCAGGGCATGCCGTTTCAGCCGTAGCGCCATCACGCGCGTCGGCGGCAACGTCTCGGTGATGGGCACAACGGCGACGCGGCTGCCGTCATAGCCGATGGTGGTGCACGGCACGGCATTCTGGATCGAATAGCCCTGACCGTGGCCGATCAGCCCGCGGATCAATTCAAAAGATCGGGTCCGGAACGACGGCAGCTCGCAGAACTTCTCGCCGACGATCTCGTCCGGCACTGCGAACGAATAGGACAGCGCAAGTTCGGTGCGGCCGGAAATCAGCGCGTCGATGATTTCCTGCTGGTCGCCTTCTTCCAGTTTCACGGAAATGCCCGGCTGTCGCGCGCGAAAGCCGGACAGCAGCCCCGGCATGAAGCGCGTGGCCAGCGTCATGAAACTGCCGACCACGATCTCGCCGTGCAGGGTGCTGCCGAGTGACTGGGCGCTGTGGGCAAAATCCCGGGCGTGAGCGAGAAGCAGACGCGCGTCATTCACCAAGCGCTGGCCGGCGGCAGACAGTGTCACGCCCTTGGCCAGGTGGCGGACGAAGATCTGGACGCCGAGTTCGGCCTCCATCTGGCTGAGGGCGGCTGAAATCGACGGCTGAGAGACGTTCAGGCGCTTGGCGGCCTCCGTCACGCTCCCGGCGTCGGCCGTCTCAACCACATAACGCAACGCCCGGAGCGAGAACCTCATCGTGTTTTCCTATGCATCTCCAAACATAAAAATATTTTCCTTATGATAGGGCCTTCGGCACCCTGTCGTCCAGTCGAACAGGAGCCGGTCCATGATCCGCACGGGTGAAGAATACAAACAGGGCATTCGCGACGGTCGTGAGGTCTGGGTCGATGGCGAGCGTGTCAAGGACGTGACCACGCACCCGGCGTTGAAGCCGATCATCGATATCAAGGCCCGCATGTACGACATGGCGCGCGAGGAGCGTTACGCGGCCGATCTCACTTATGTCGAAGCCAACGA
>SDZE01000398.1 GCA_004173095.1 Bradyrhizobiaceae bacterium | reverse complement strand
ATCATCACGGCGACGCCGGACAAGAACAGCACGGCCTGCAGGATATGCTCGCCCGTGGTGTCGAGGCCGAACAGGATCGACAGCGCCCAGCCGCCCGCGAAAGCCGCGCCGAAAACTTCGGCGCCAATCAGGATCGCCGCCGAAACGACGGTGATGACGCTGGGCCAGTAGATGCGGCGAGGGCCGGCGGAAGTGGTCATGGTCGATAAAGTCCTGTTTCGGGCCGCAATCTAACCAAAAAGCCCGCTGCGGCAAGTGCTAGCTTTTCGCTTTTGGCGGGTTTCCGGCGCGATCCGCCGACTGCGTCGCTGAAACGCGATGGAAGGCCCAAAAAAGCCCCATGCGTGGTATAGCTCGGCGCATGATTTGGGCTGCAAAACAGGATTTATGATGTCGGACACGCTGGTTTCGCTGGTTGCGTCGATAGGTCTCGATAACTCCCCCCTCAAGACCAATCCTTTGCTTGCGCCGTGGCAGACCCCGTTCGAGACCCCGCCTTTCGATCAGATCCAGCCCGAGCATTTCATGCCGGCTTTCGAGCAGGCCTTCGCCGATCACGCCGGCGAGATTGCCGCCATCGTCAACGATCCCACGGTGCCCGATTTCGCCAATACGATCATCGCGCTGGAGCGCTCCGGCAAGCTGCTCTCGCGCGTGGCGTCGGTGTTCTACGATCTCGTGTCCGCGCATTCGAATCCGGCGATCCTCGAGATCGACAGCGAGGTGTCGCTGCGGATGGCGCGACACTGGAATCCGATCATGATGAATGCGGTGCTGTTCGGCCGCATCGCCGCACTGCGCGACAATGCGGCCAGCCTGCATCTGAAGCCCGAACAGGCGCGCCTGCTGGAGCGGACTTATACCCGCTTCCACCGCGCCGGCGCCGGCCTCGACGACACCGCCAAGGCGCGGATGGCCGAAATCAACGAGCGGCTCGCCCATCTCGGCACCACTTTCAGTCACCATCTGCTCGGCGACGAGCAGGGCTGGTCGATGGAACTGGGCGAGGGTGACCTCGAAGGTCTCAGCGAAAGCTTCATCGCTGCCGCTAAGGCCGCAGCCAATGAGCGCGGCAAGCCCGGCAAGGCCATCGTCACCACATCGCGCTCGTCGATGGAGCCGTTCCTGCAAAGCTCTCTGCGGCGCGATCTGCGCGAGAAGGCCTACAAGGCTTTCATTCAGCGCGGCAATAACGGCGATGCCAACGACAACAACGCGATCATCGTCGAGATCCTGGCGTTGCGCGAAGAGAGCGCGAAACTGCTGGGCTATCCGACCTTCGCCGCCTATCGGCTGGAGGACTCCATGGCGAAAACGCCGGAGGCCGTGCGCAATCTGCTGGAGCGGGTCTGGAAGCCTGCCCGTGCCCGTGCGCTCGCCGACCGCGATGCTCTGCAGGAACTGATTGCGGAGGAGGGCGGCAATTTCAAACTCGCCGCCTGGGATTGGCGCCATTACGCCGAGAAACTGCGGCAGCGACGCGCCGATTTCGACGATGCGGCGATCAAACCTTATCTGGCGCTCGACAACATGATCGCCGCGCAATTCGATGTCGCGACCAGACTGTTCGGCGTCACCTTCCATGAGCGCAAGGACGTGCCGGTGTGGCACCCGGACGTGCGGGTCTGGGAGGTCAAGGACAGCAAGGGCGAACACAAGGCGCTGTTCTACGGCGACTATTTCGCGCGTGCCTCGAAGCGCTCGGGCGCCTGGATGACCTCGCTGCGCGACCAGCAGAAACTCGACGGCGACACCGCGCCGCTGGTGCTCAACATCTGCAACTTTGCCAAGGGAAGTGACGATCAGCCATCGCTGCTGTCGCCGGACGATGCGCGCACGCTGTTTCACGAATTCGGCCATGGCCTGCACGGCATGCTGTCCAACGTCACCTATCCATCGCTGTCGGGCACCTCGGTATTCACCGATTTCGTCGAGCTGCCATCGCAACTTTACGAGCACTGGCAGGAGCGGCCCGAGGTGCTGCAGACATTCGCCAAGCATTATCAGACCGGGGAGGCGCTGCCCGACGATCTGCTCAGGCGCTTCATCGCCGCGCGCAAATTCAACCAGGGCTTTGCCACTGTGGAGTTCGTGTCCTCCGCATTGATCGATCTCGAATTCCACACCCAGCCGGCATCCGCCTCGGCCGACGTCGCCGCCTTTGAAAAGAAGGTGCTGGATGGCATCGGCATGCCCGAAGAGATCGCGCTGCGTCACCGGCCGACCCAGTTCGGGCACATCTTCTCCGGCGATCATTACGCCTCGGGTTACTACAGCTATATGTGGTCGGAAGTGATGGATGCCGACGCGTTCGGCGCCTTCGAAGACGCCGGCGACATTTTCGATCCCGCCACTGCCAAGCGACTGCATGACGACATCTATTCGTCGGGCGGCTCTGTCGATCCGGAGGCGGCCTATATCGCGTTCCGGGGACGTCCGCCGGAAGCCGATGCGCTGCTGCGGCGGCGTGGATTGCTGGATGCCGCCTGAGGCTGCTTGAGGTGAATAACGTGATCGGACGTCTATTTGGATTTTTCACGCTGCTGGCGATGACCGTCGGTGGAATTGCGACAGCTGCCGCGCATCCCCACGTCTTCGTCGCCGCGCGGAGCGAGATGCTCTATGCGCCCGACGGCACCATCACCGGCGTGCGCCACGCATGGACGTTCGACGACATGTTCTCGACCTATGCGCTGCAGGGGCTGGCGAGCAAGACGCCCGGCACCTATACGCGCGAGGACCTGGCGCCGCTGGCACAGACGAATGTGGAGTCCTTGAAGGAGTACGCCTTCTTCACCTTCGCCAAGGCGGACGGCAAGAAGCAGCGCTTCAACGATCCCGTCGATTACTATCTGGAAAAGACCGACGCCGGCCTGACGCTGCATTTCACGCTGCCGTTCAAGGCGCCTTTCAGCACCAAGCAGTTGGTGCTCGAAGTGTTCGATCCCTCCTACTTCATCGATTTCAGTCTGGAGAAGACGGACCCGATCAAGCTCGTCGGCGCGCCGGCGACCTGCAAGATGGGCATTCAACGCCCGTCCGACGGCGGCGCGGCCAAGGCGCAGACCATGAATGAAGACACCTTCATGAACGGCGAGAACAGCAATTTCGGCGCGATGTTCGCCAATCGGGTGACGGTGGACTGCCCATGAGTATCAGTGATCGCCGTCGTGCCCGGGCTTGTCCCGGGCATCCACGCCTTGCGGCAGGTACAGAAAAGGCGTGGATGGCCGGGACAGGCCCGGCCACGACGATGCTGTTGTGCGCCGGGCTTTTTGCTCTCGTCTTCGCCGACGCCTCGCTGCATCACGCTGTCGCGCAAAATCCATTCGGCGCTCCGAAAGGCGTGCCAGACTCTCAGGTCGGCGGCATCGTCGGCTGGTTGCTGGCCAAGCAGTCCG
>SDZE01000619.1 GCA_004173095.1 Bradyrhizobiaceae bacterium | reverse complement strand
GCCGAGACATACCACTGCACGCGCAGCACGTCGCGGCCGAGGCCGATCAGGTTGCCCCAGGAGGCCACGTTGGGATCGGACAGACGCAGGAAAGCGAGGGCGCTTTCCAACAGGATCGATACCGCCATCACCACGCTGGCATAGACGATGACTGGCGGCAGCGCATTGGGCAGGATCTCGCCGAGAATCAGCTGGATGTCCTTCATGCCGAGCGTACGTCCGGCCTGCACGAATTCGCGGCTGCGCAGCGACATAAATTCCGCGCGCGTCAATCGCGCCGGCGCGGGCCATGACACGATGCCGACGGCGATGGTCACGGTGGTCAGCGTCGAGCCGAACACGGCGACCAGCACCAGCAGCAGCACGAAATTGGGCAGCGTCTGGAATGCTTCGGTGATGCGCATCAGCAGCGTATCGACCCAGCCGCCGTAATAACCAGCGAAGGCACCGATCAGCACGCCGATGACGACCGCGATCAGCGTGGCGACGCCGCCGATCAGCAGCGAGATGCGTGCGCCGTAAAAGATCTGCGCAGCGATATCGCGGCCGGAATTGTCGGTACCGAGCGGGAAGCGCGGATTGGCGAACGGCCACACCAGCGGCCGCCCGGCGAGCGACAGTGGATCATTGGGGAACAGCCAGCCGGCACTCACTGCCATGGCGATGACGACCAGCAGCAACAGCAGGCCGACGATGGCGGCGGGGCTGCGAAAATAGCGCTTCACCGTTTCCATCGTCAGCCCTCCGCCTGGATGCGCGGATCGAGGCGCGCATAGAGCAGATCGACAAAGAAGTTGACCACGATTACCAGCAGCGCTGAGACGAAGACGATGCCGAGCAGCGTATTGAGGTCGCGCTGGATCACCGATTCATAAGCAAGCCGCCCGAGGCCCGGCAGCGAGAATACGCTTTCGACGACGACGGAGCCGCCGAGCATGGTGCCGGCCTGCAATCCGATCAGCGTCACCATCGGTAGCAACGCATTGCGCAGCACGTGCTTGGCGACGATGCGGGTCTCGTCGAGACCTTTGGCGCGCGCGGTGCGCACGAAATCCAGGTTCAGCACTTCCAGCATCGAGGCGCGCATGATGCGCAGATAGATCGCAAGAAAGATCAGCGCCAGCGTCAGCGTCGGCAACACCAGATGGGCCGCGATATCGAGCGTACGGCCGAGCCCGGTCTGCACCGCGCCGATATCCTCGAAGCCGCCAGCCGGCAGCCATTGCAGATAAATGGAGAACACAACGATCGCCATCAGTCCGAACCAGAACGATGGCGTGGCGTAAAAGATGAGACCGAGCGTCGAGATCAGCGTATCCGGCCAGCGATTGACGCCGCGTGCGGCGATGACGCCGAGCACAAGGCCGAAAAAGAACGCGAACGACAGTGACGCCGTCATCAGCAGCAGCGTCGCCGGCAAGCGCTCGAAGATCACGGTGGCGACCGGCTTGCCGTAGATCGAGGAGAAGCCGAGATCAAACTGCACGAGGCGCCAGAGATAATTGCCGAGTTGCATCGGCACCGAGAGATCGAGCCCGTAGAATTGGCGCAGCTCGCGTGCGGTGTTGGCGTCGCCGCCGCCCATCTGCGCCATCATGGCATCGACGGTGTCGCCCGGTGCCAGTTGCAGCAGCAGGAACACGCCGATCAAAATCAGGAACAGTGTGGGAATCGAGGCGGCCAGTCGCCGCCCCGCGAGTGATAGAATGCGCATGCCGCTATTGTGTCGGGTTTTGCGTCAGGCGGAAAGCCAAAGATCGTGCCAGCTCGACGAGCCCCAGCGCGGATTGTTGGAATGGTTACGCGCCTTGGCCGTGATCACGGTGACGAAGATCTGCTCGATCGGCATCCACACCGGCAATTCGGTGTTCGCCTCCTTGACGAATTCGGCATACAGCGCCTTGCGCTTGACCGGATCGATCTCGGTGGCGGCATCGTCGATCACCTTGTCGATCGCATCGTTCTTCCAGTCCCACTGATTGGTCCAGGGCGCGCCGGCAGGCTGGCCGGAGCGATACCAGACCGTGGTCGAGACCGCAGGATCGTTGCGATACTGGTGCCAGCCGGTTGCCAGATCGAAAGCATGGTCGGCATAGACCTGCTTGAGGAAGCCGCCGCCGTCGTTGCGCACGATTTCGACGGCCACGCCGACTTCCTTCAGCGACTGCTGGATGAAGGTCGCCCATAGCGAGATGTCCTCGCCCCATGGTGCCGGCAACAGGCGCAGCGAGAATCGCGCGCCGCCGGCACCTGGCTTGAAGCCGGCTTCGTCGAGCAATGCCGCGGCCTTCTTCTTGTCATAGGGATATTGCGGCGTATTGGGGCCGGGGAAGAAGTCGGTGGACACCGACGGGATCGGGCCGGTGCCGGGCTTGGCAAAGTCGCCGAGAAAATTCTCGATGAAGAAGGGGACATTGATCGCATGCGCGATGGCGCGGCGGACGCGGATGTCGGCCAGCTCCTTGCGGCGGAAGTTGAACTCGATGGTGTTGGTGCGGGCGTTGCCTTCGTTGCCCTTGGTCGAGACGATGAAGCGCTTGTCCTTGCCAAGCCGCGCCATGTCGGAAATCGTCAGGCCCGAGAACGGCGAATACTGGATATCGCCGGCTTCCATCTGCGCCGCGGCGGCGGACCGGTCGGTGACGACCTTCCAGACGATGCGGTCGAGATAGGGCGCATTGGGGCGCCAGTAAGTCTCGTTGCGTTCGGCGATGATATACTGGCCGCGCTCGTATTTGTTGAACTTGAACGGGCCGGTCCCGACAGGGGCGAGATTGGCCGGGTTCGCCCGGATATCGCTCGAGCCTTCATAGATGTGCTTGGCCGAGACGTAACCGAGATCGGGCAGCGCGCGCAGCAACAGGCCGAGCGGCATCGGACGCTCGTATTTGAAGATCGCCGTGTGATCATCGGGCGTCTCCACTGCGGTCAGGAACAGCTGCAGGGTCGATCCGTAATTCAGAATCTTCTTCCACATGTTCATGGCGGTGAAGGCGACGTCAGCAGATGTAAATGGCTTGCCGTCGTGCCAGGTCACGCCCTTGCGCAGCTTGAAGGTGATGGTCTTGCCGTCCGGCGTCGATTCCCAGCTCTCGGCGAGCACGCCGACCGGCTGGCCCTTTTCGTCGAGATCGACGAGGGATTCCTGAATCTTGCCGCCGATGATGTAGACGCCGGTGGAAGCTTGCAGGCTCGGGTTGAGCTGGCGCTGTTCTGCACCGTAATGGACGTTGAACACGCCGCCTTTTTTGGGCGTCTCCTGCGCAAAGGCCCGGAACGGGTTGGCCACATTGGCGGCAATCGCAGCCGAGGTCAGCAGCGCGGCGCGGCGGGTCATTTCGAAACGGTTCATCAATCCAGATCTCCTGCGTCAGCTGCGCATAGCGGAACGGGCCGGTTCCA
>SDZE01000129.1 GCA_004173095.1 Bradyrhizobiaceae bacterium | reverse complement strand
GCGGTCAGCCACGGCCACATGCCGGTCGGCGCCAGTTGCAGCAATGCGACGAGCAAAATGCCGAACACGATGGTTTCGAGCTGGCCGCTCCCGCCGAAGATCAGCGGCAGATAGCTTTGCAGCACTTCCTTGAGGATGATGACCACGGCCGCACCGAGCACGCCGCCCCAGACGTAACCGGCGCCGCCGACCACGGCGATGAACAGATATTCGATGCCGAGATGCGGACCGAACGGGGTCGGATTCGCCGCGCGCTGGAAATGCGCATAGAGCCAGCCCGACAGGCCGGCAAGCACGGCGGCATAGATGAACACCAGCAGCTTTGCCCGCGCCGTTTGCACACCGAAGGCTTCGGCCGCGACATGGCCGCGGCGCAGCGCGCGGATGGCGCGACCTGTGCGGGAGTCGAGCAGGTTCATCGACAGAATGGCGCAAGCGATCACGGCGATCCAGATCGGGAAATAGATCGTGCCGGGATCGAGCATTTTCCAATTGCCGATCGACAGCGGCGGAATGCCCGAGATGCCGTCATTGCGGCCGAGGAATTCCAGCTTGCCGAACAGGTAGTACAGGCTGATGCCCCAGGCGATGGTGCCGAGCGGCAGATAGTGACCGGACAGCCGCATGGTGATCAGTCCGAGCAGCACCGCAGCGGCGCCGGCGACCAGCAGCGACAGCGGCAGCGTCAGCCATGGCGACAGGCCATAGGTCGTCGTCAGGACGGCGGTGGTGTAAGCGCCGAAGCCGCAGAACGCGGCCTGACCAAACGAGGTGAGGCCGCCGACGCCGGTGAGCAGCACGAGGCCCATGGCGACCAGCGCGGCGAGCCCGATATTGTCGAGCAACACGATCCAGAACGGCGGAACGCCCGGCACAAACGGGATTACGGCCATCAGGGCGGCGAAGGCGAAAACGGGAAGGAGACGCGACGTCATGACGCTCAATCCTTCTCTTCTTCGACGGCAGGTGCCGCAAGCGAGCGCAGCACCAGCACCGGGAGGATCAGCGTGAAGACGATCACCTCCTTGTAGTTGCTGGCATAGAACGAAGAGAACGCCTCGACGCAGCCGACCAGAATCGCGGCGGCGGCGGTGAGCGGATAGCTGACAAGGCCGCCGATGATGGCAGCGACGAAACCTTTCAGGCCGATCAGGAAGCCGGTGTCGTAATAAAGCGTGGTGATCGGGACGATCAGGATGCCGGAGATGGCGCCGATTACCGAGGCGAGCAGGAAGGCGATCTGGCCTGACAGCGTGGTTCGGATGCCGGCCAGGCGAGCGCCGAGGCGATTGACGGCGGTGGCGCGCAGCGCCTTGCCATACAGCGTGTAGCCGAAGAACAACCACAGCCCGACGATCAGCGCGATGGTGATGCCATAGACGGCGATGCTCTGCCCGGTGAAGCGCAGTGCACCGATGGTGATAGCATCCGACGAGATCGCCGGGCCGCGCTGGCCTTCGGCGCCGAAGAAGACCAGACCGAAGCCCTGCAGCGCCAGATGGCAGCCCACCGAGGCGATCAGCAGCACCAGCACCGACGTGTGGGCGATCGGCTGATAAGCGATGCGATAGAGATACAGGCCGATGGCAGCGACGATCAGCAGAGACAGCGCGATATTGACCGCGATGTTCGCGGGCCTGCCGCTCAAAGCCATCATCACACCCCAGATCGCGAGCGGGAATACGATATTAACGGCCACCGAGCGCAGCACGCGCTTCGCATGCAGTGCATTGCGGAACGTGAACAGGTCGAACGCAAAGGCGACAACGCCCATCGCGACGGCGAGCTTGATGGTGCCCGGCATCTGTCCAGCCGAGAGGCTGGCATAGGTCAGCGCACCAAAAGTGATGAATTCGCCTTGCGGGATCAGGATGACGCGCGTCACGGCGAAGACCAGCACCAATGCCAGTCCCAGCAGCGCGTAAATCGCACCGTTGGTGATGCCGTCCTGAAGCAGGAACAGCAAGATCGTCGTATTCAAGGCCGGACGCTCCCCCAAATTACCTGCCGCGGCGGATACCACACGGGCAGGGCAATCACCAATGGCGGTTGAACCCGCTCACATATTGAGTATAATCAATAACGATTATTGATCATAACTCAAGTCGCCGCAATTCGACCGGCTGTTACGATTTCGTTTTTGGTAGCGCAGAGTGAGCAAGACCACCTTGAAGACATCCTCTCACCCCCAGGCCAAAGCCGTGGAGCCGACAGGTTACGATGAGGAAGGCGCGGCGCTGCAGATGGGCGAGCTCAGCGAGCTGCTCGGCTATGTGCTGAAGCGGGCGCAGCTCAAGATATTCGATGATTTTCTGCGCTGCATGGCGCCGCTGCAACTGACGCCTGCGCAATTTTCGGTGCTGCTGCTGCTCGACAGGAACCCCGGCCGTAACCAGACCGAGATCGCCACGACGCTTGGCATCCAGCGGCCTAACTTCGTTGCGATGCTGGACGGGCTGGAAAGCCGCGATCTGCTGACCCGAATGCGCTCGCCGAGCGACCGTCGGTCGCATGTGCTGATGCTCACCGACAAGGGCCGTGCGACGATTGCGCGCGCCAAAAAGCTGGTGGCAACGCGGCATGAAGCCCGGCTGATTGAATTGCTCGGCCCGGACGAGCACAAGGCGCTGCTCGGCATGATGACGAAGATCGCCACCGAGTTCTGATGCCAACCTCGTCATTCCGGGGCGCTCGCATTCGCGAGCGAGCCCGGAAGCTTGTCGTGCTGTTCGCCACTGTCCGCCAGTGACGTTGGAGGTGATCCACACGACAAGATTCCGGGCTCCGTCTCGCCCCCGGCGGCGTCGATCCGTCCCCGGAATGACAACGTGATTACCCGACCAGGATCACGCGTACATCGTTCACGTTGGTCAGCGTCGGGCCGGTCTGCAGCAAGTCGCCAGTCGCCGTGAAGAATGTTGTGGCGTCGTTATTCCCGAGCGCGGCAACGGGATCGAGATTTTGCGCCCGCATCGCCGCGAAGGTTTTGGCATCGAGCAGCGCGCCGGCGGGATCGCTCGCACTGCCGGCGCCGCCATCCGCGCCGTCGGTATCGCCTGCCAGTGCCGCGATGCCGGTGGTGTCCTTGAACGCCTCGACAAGGGCCAGCGCATATTCCTGATTGGGCCCGCCGCGACCGTTGCCGATGACGGTCACCGTCAGTTCGCCGCCGGAGACGATCGCGATCTTGCGGCCGTCGGCCTTGGCTTGCAGTGCCATCTTCGCATGCTCGGCTGCGACCTCGCGCGCCTCGCCTTCGAGATCGGCACCGAGGTCGATCACCTCATAGCCGGCATCGCGCGCCACGGCCGCTGCCGCTTCGAGCGACTCCTTCGGCCGCGCGATTAGTTTGAACGCCGCGCGCGCGAAGCCGGCTATGAGGTGATCGACCTCGGTGCCGATCTCGAA
>SDZE01000160.1 GCA_004173095.1 Bradyrhizobiaceae bacterium | reverse complement strand
CTGCACCAGCCACGCATCGAATTCCGGTGCGCGTTTGAGGCCTAGCAGATCGCGCAGATACAGCGCGTCGTGAAAGGACGTCGATTGATAATTCAGCATGATGTCGTCGGCGCCGGGCACGCCCATGATGAAATTGACGCCGGCGGTACCCAGCAGCGTCAGCAGGTTGTCCATGTCGTCCTGATCGGCTTCGGCGTGGTTGGTGTAACAAACGTCGACGCCGAGCGGCAGGCCGAGCAGCTTGCCGCAAAAATGATCCTCTAGTCCGGCGCGGATGATCTCCTTGCCGTCATACAGATATTCCGGACCGATGAAGCCGACCACGCTGTTGACCAGCAGCGGCGAGAATGCGCGTGCCACCGCATAGGCGCGGGCCTCGAGGGTTTGCTGATCGACGCCGTGATGCGCGTTGGCCGACAGGGCCGAGCCCTGCCCGGTCTCGAAATACATCACATTGTCACCAAGCGTGCCGCGCTTCAGCGACAGGCCAGCGTCATGCGCCTGCTTGAGCACTGCAAGGTCGATTCCAAAACTCTTGTTGGCCATTTCGGTGCCCGCGATGGACTGGAACACCAGATCGACCGGCGCGCCCTGCGCGATGAGATCGATCGACGTGGTGACATGGGTCAGCACACAGCTTTGCGTGGGAATGCCGAGCTTGACGATCACGTCGTCCAGCATCCGCACCAGTTGGCCGAGCACCGCCGGATCGTCGCTGGCCGGATTGATGCCGATACAGGCGTCGCCCGCACCGAGCATCAGCCCGTCCAGCGTGGATGCCGCGATCCCGCGCAAATCGTCGAACGGATGGTTCGGCTGCAGCCGCACGCTCATATGGCCGCGCAGCCCGATGGTGTTGCGGAAACGGGTGACGACCTCGCATTTTTTCGCCACCAGGATCAGATCCTGGTTGCGCATCAATTTGGAGACGGCGGCCGCCATTTCGGGCGTCACGCCGGGCGCGAGCGCTGTCAGCACGTCGGGCGTCGCCGCATCGGACAGCAGCCAGTCGCGAAAGCCGCCGACGGTCAGTGATGCGATCGGCGCGAAGGCTCTCGCATCATGCGTATCGACGATGAGGCGCGTGACCTCGTCGCTTTCATAGGGGATGACAGCTTCGTTGAGGAATTGCCGCAACGGCAGATCGGCGAGCGCCATCCGTGCCGCGACCATCTGCTCGGCGGTGTCTGCCGCGATCCCCGCGAGCCGATCGCCCGAGCGCGGCGGGGTCGCCTTGGCGAGCAGATCGCGCAGGTCGGCGAAGGTGTAAGTCGTGCTGCCGATGCTGTGGCGATAGGTCATGGCCGCATTGTTGGCCATGACCATCGCCCTGTCCACCGGCAGGCGCGTTACATCGTGGCGCCGAGCACCCATGGCGCGAATTCGGCGCTGCCGACATCGAAGCCTTCGCTCTTGGTGCGCTGGCCCGAAGCCGTCGCCAGCATCAGCTCGAAGATGCGCTGGCCGCATTGCTGCACGGTTTCGTCGCCATCGAGCACGGTGCCGCAATTGATGTCCATGTCGTCTTCCATGCGCTTGAACATCGGCGTGTTGGTGGCGAGCTTGATGGACGGCGCGGGTTTACAGCCGAACACGCTGCCGCGGCCGGTGGTGAAACACACCATATTCGCGCCGCCGGCCACCTGCCCTGTTGCCGCGACCGGATCGTAGCCGGGCGTGTCCATGAACACAAAACCCTTCTTGGTGATGGTCTCGGCGTAATTCAGCACGTCGACGAGATTGGTCGAGCCGGCCTTGGCCATCGCGCCCAATGACTTTTCGAGAATCGTCGTCAGGCCGCCGGCCTTGTTGCCCGGCGAGGGATTGGCGTTCATCTCAGCACCTTCCCGCTCGCAATATTTTTCCCACCAGCGCATCAGCCCGACCAGTTTCTCGCCGACCTCGCGCGACACCGCGCGGCGCGTCAGCAGATGTTCGGCGCCGTAGGTCTCCGGCGTTTCCGACAACACCACCGTGCCGCCATGGCGCACCAACAGATCGCTGGCCGCACCGAGTGCAGGATTGGCCGAGATGCCCGAATAGCCATCGGAGCCACCGCATTGGAGTGCGACGGTGAGTTCGCTCGCCGAGACTTCCTCGCGCGTCACTTGGTTGGAGTCGGCGAGTGCTTCCTTGACGAAGGCGATGCCGGCTTCGGTCGTCTTGCGGGTGCCGCCGATGTCCTGGATCTGCATCTCGCGCAAACGCCCGGCGAGTTTCTGCTCGGCCATCAGGCCGCCGATCTGGTTGATCTCGCAGCCGAGGCCGAGCACCACCACATGGGAGAAATTCACATGCCGCGCATAGCCGCCGAGGGTGCGCCGAAGCAGCGTCAGCGGCTCGTCCTGGGTCATGCCGCAGCCGGTCTTGTGGGTCAGCGCCACCACGCCGTCGACATTGGGATAATCCGCCAGCGGATCGTGGCCCGAGAACGGATTGCGCTTGAACACGTCGGCGACGAGGCTGGCGACATGGGCGCTGCAATTCACCGAGGTCAGCAGGCCGATATAGTTGCGGGTGGCGACGCGGCCGTCGCTGCGTTTGATGCCCATGAAACTCGCCGGGAGATCGAAATTCGGCGTCGGCTTCACATCGACGCCGTAAGCGTAATCGCGATCGAATTCGCCCATGCCGCAATTCTGCGTATGCACGTGCTGGCCCGGCGCGATCGACTGGGTCGCGAAGCCGATGATCTGGCCATAGCGATAGATCGGCTCGTTCACGGCGATGGGCCGGATCGCGACCTTGTGGCCGGCGGGAATCCGCTCGCTCGTGGTGACACCTTGGCTGACCTCGACGCCCGGCAGCAGCATGGTGCGCGCGATCAGCACGGCGTCGTCGGGATGCAGGCGAATGACGGGAGACGGAGACATCGGGCTTCCTCGCGCTTTTCCTCGAACCGGCTTGGAACGGGCTTGTTGTTTGGAACGAGTCTAGCTGAAAGCACCGGGCCGCGTCAGCCCTGCTGTGGCCCATCACGACACGGCAGACATGCGTCATCGCCCCTGTTGTTTGCGGCGCGGGGGCGCCGTCGTGCCGTGCATTCCCGCCCCGAAAGAGGGCGTGCGGAACGCCGGGTGCCCGATGCACCCTTGGTGCCTGATGCCGATGCGGTACTCCGCAAGGGGATGCATCAGGACTTTCGGAATGATCGAGCAAGCTCGACGTTCCGCACGCGGTGTTCGGCTTGCTCTGGTCGCCGGGGTCGTCGAACCGGTTGACCCGTTCCGCCCAAGGCGATGGGCCGGGACAGAGCACTCCAAGGCCAGACGCCGCCGAGAGGGTCGTCCGTCGAACGTGGCCGAGCGTCGGTCCATCCGAAGGTGAGACATCGCCGCGCCAGTGGCAGGTCTGGCAGGCTTCGTCCCGCCCGCAGGCGAACGTCTTCCAGGCACCGCGCGACGCCCCAAC
>SDZE01000252.1 GCA_004173095.1 Bradyrhizobiaceae bacterium | reverse complement strand
GTCACCCGCAGCTCCGTGCGCGAGGCGCTGGCGGTGCTGGATGCGATGCGCATCACCGAGCGCAAAGCGAAGTCGGGCATCTTCCTGCGCACGTCGCCGGAGGACGGCGGGTTGGACGCGCTGGTGATGCAGGCCGATCTCGGCGTCCGTTTCGATGCCCAGGTCACCCGTGATGCCATCGAGGCGCGGATCATCTGCGAGGAGCAGGCGTTCCGGCTGGCCTGCCAGCGCCGTACCGAGGCCGATCTCGCCAAGCTGAAAGGACTGCTCGACACCTATGCGGTGTTGGCGGCAAACGACCGCAACATGGCCGATGAAGATGTCGAGTTTCATCTCGCCGTGGCTGCCGCCAGCCAGAACCGCATCCTGGTGCGGACGATCACGCCGCTGATGCTGATGAGCACCCGTGGGCGTCGGCGTTATTTCGAATCCGCAGAGCTGCGTCAGCGCTCGCTCGGCGATCACCGCGCTTTCTTCGCAGCCATCGAGGCACGCAACGAGGCCAAGGTCATCAAGCTCGTGCACAGCCACGTGCACACCGCCGCCGCCGACATTCAGGCAATGAATGAGGCCGCAGTGGAGGCGCAAGACGCCGGCAAACCTGACACTCACGACTGACGGGCCCGCCGACAAATCCCGATCAACGGGAGGCCCAGACTTCACGCGGCAAGGTCCGCATCTCCAGGAAACGCAAAAGAAGGATCAAAAAATGCGTATCGTCACGACATCCCTTGCCGCGCTAGCGGCGGTGAGCCTGCTGGCCATGAGCCCCGCACTGGCGCAGAAGAAATACGGCCCAGGCGCAAGCGACACCGAAATCAAGATCGGCAACACCGTGCCCTATAGCGGCCCGGCTTCGGCCTATGGCATTCTCGGCAAGTCCTATGCCGCCTATTTCAAGCTGATCAACGATCAGGGTGGCATCAACGGCCGCAAGATCAACTTCATCAGTTATGACGACGGCTATTCGCCGCCGAAGACCGTCGAACAGACGCGCAAGCTGGTCGAGAGCGACGAGGTGATGGCGATCGTCGGTAATGTCGGCACCGCTGCGAATGCCGCGATCCAGAAATATCTCAACGCCAAAAAGACCCCGCAGTTGTTCCTCGCCACCGGGGCCACGCGCTGGAACGATCCGAAGGGCTTTCCGTGGACCATGGGATGGTTGCCGAGCTACCACGCAGAAGCACTCGCTTATGCGAAGTACATTTTGAAAGAGAAGCCGGATGCCAAGATCGGCGTCTTCTTCCAGAACGATGATTTCGGCAAGGACTATGTGAAGGGCCTCAAGGAAGGCCTCGGCGACAAGGCCGCGTCGATGATCGTGATGGAGACGAGCTATGAGGTCTCCGAGCCGACGGTGGATAGCCACATCGTCAAGCTGAAGGCGGCGGGCGTCGATACGATCTTCTCCTTCGCCACCGGCAAATTTGCAGCCCAGTCGATCAAGAAAGTTGCCGAACTCGGCTGGAAGCCGCTGCATATCGTGCCGAATGCAAGTTCGTCGCTTGGCAGCGTGATCCGTCCGGCTGGCTTCGAGAACGCGCAGGACGTGGTGTCCGCGACCTTCGCCAAGGATCCGACCGACCCGCAGTGGAAGGACGATCCGGGCATGCAGAAGTTCTATGCCTATGTCGAGAAGTACATCCCCGAAGGCAAGGCGATGGAGAGCACGGTGCTGTCCGGCTACAGCATTGCCCAGACCATGGTCGCTGCGCTGCAACAATGCGGCGATGATCTCACCCATGAGAACCTGATGAAGCAGGCAGCCAATTTGAAGGGGCTGCAGCTCGACGGCCTGCTGCCGGGGGTAACGGTGAACACGTCAGCGACCGATTTCTCCCCGATCGATCAGTTTCAGATGATGAGCTTCAAGGGTGAACGCTGGCAGCGATTTGGCGAGATCATCAAGGGCGAACCGCCGGCCGCAGCAGGGCGATAAGCCTCTGGTGCCTCGGGCGCGGCGTAGCGTGTAACGCCGCGTCCGTCCGGGCCGCGCGCGGATAAGAACCTCTGCTGCTTGAGGCACCCGGATGCATGCCTGCGTCGAAAGGTTCATTGTCCATTCATGACATAGAGATTACGCTTTTGTGACATGCCGCGTTGTCCGGTGCGGCATGGGTCTATCAGTGCTGCCGGGCAGGGCAGCGTCCATGCCGGGTGTTCGCAGGCAATCCATGCTGCCGTCGTCGATCGCCAATTTGCCGTCCCGCGCCGGCCGTCGCTTCAAAGCGGGGGTGGCCGGCTGCTGGCGCATGGTACGCCAGGCGCCGCTGCGCATCGCGGGGATCGCGGTGATCCATGCTCTCGCCGTCTATGTGCTTGCTGCCGTGGAATATGGCCCGTTTGCCATGACACTCGCGCTGCTGGCCTGGGCGCTTTTGAACTTCCTCTTTCTTGCGATCTTCAAACGTCCGGGCGTGAGTGCCGTTCTGGCGCTTCTGCTGGTCACGGCCTTGATCGTGCTGTCGCAGTTCAAATACGGCATCACCCAGTTGACGCTGACCTTTCTCGACTTCCTGATCGTCGATCGCGATACGATCGCGTTCATGCAGTCGATCTTTCCGCAATTGTGGAACGGGTTGCTGATCGCGACCGCCGTCGCGCTGCCGATCCTGTGGGTCATCTGGCGCGCTGATCCCTACAGCCTGCGCCGTCGCACCGCACTCGGCTGCGCCGGCGTCTGCGTGCTCGGCATCATCGGTATGTCGGCGGCGAATCCCGAAAAACCATGGGAGCCGTTTCAGGGCGTCAACCACATCTCCAATCTCGCACGCTCCAGCGTGGTCGCGGTCTCGCATCTGACGGCAACCGGCTGGATCGAAGCCGATGCCAAGAGCCTGGTCGGTTCGGCGCAGGCGGCGCCGATGACCGCATGCGAGCCGGGTTTGAAGCGGCCGAACATTGTCATGGTGCTCGACGAGTCCTCGTTCGACATCTCGGCCGCGCCAGGAATTAAGGTGCCGGCCGGCTATCGTGATTTCTTTGCATCGAGTGATGGCCAGCATCGTCAACTGATCACCGAATCCAGCGGCGGGCCAACCTGGTACACAGAATTCAACATCTTCACCGGACTTTCGGCGCGGTCGTTCGGCGCGATGAAGTTCTACGTCACCCGCATCGCCGCCGGAAAGATCTCGCGCGGCCTGCCACAGTCGCTGCAACGCTGCGGCTATCGCACCTTCTCGCTATATCCAACCCACGGCAATTTTCTCTCCGCCCGCAGCTTCCAGGAGGGCGCCGGCATTGATGGTTTCATCGACATGGCGGCGATGGGCATCACCGAGGACATGCAGCCCGATCGTTTCTATTTCGATCAGGCCAACGATCTGATCGCGCGCGAGAGCAGGCCTGATCAACCGATCTTCGTGCTGGTCTATCTCACCGCGAACCATTTCCCGTGGACCAACAGCTT
>SDZE01000605.1 GCA_004173095.1 Bradyrhizobiaceae bacterium | reverse complement strand
GATCAAACCGGCGTCGCCTGCCGCCATCGGCTACGCCAAGGAAATCCTGCAGATGAAGAATGCGAGCGCCATGTATGCGAACGCCATTCCGAACATGGTTCAGCGCGTCAAGGATTCGCTGCTGCAGAGCAATCTGAACTATCAGAAGGATCTCAACGAGGTCGCCGTCGTCGTCGCCCAGGCTAATGCGGGCCGTGACAAGGAGATCGGCGAGCAAATGGCGCGTATCTATGCCAGCGACTTCACCGAAGCCGAACTGAAGGATCTCACGGCGTTCTACAAGTCGCCGCTCGGGCAGAAGCTGCTGAAGATGGAGCCGCAGTCGATTTCCGCCAGCGTGAACTACATGCAGCAGTGGGCGCAGCAATTCGCCGAGCAGGTCAACGGCCAGTTCCGCGCCGAAATGCGCAAGCGCGGCAAGGAAATCTAAGATTCGCTTCTTCCTCGTCATTGCGAGGAGCACTTGCGAGGAAGCAATCCAGCCTTCGCCTTGGGCTCTCTGGATTGCTTCGCTGCGCTCGCAATGACGAGCTTTGGCTCATTCTTAATCCCATCCTGCACGTGCGGCGGAGTAATTCATGTCCAGCAAGTCTGACTTCGACGTCGATCTGTTCGTCATCGGCGGTGGCTCAGGCGGCGTGCGCGCAGCCCGCATCGCGGCCGGCTACGGTGCGCGCGTCATGGTCGCCGAGGAGTATCGCTTCGGCGGCACTTGCGTGATCCGGGGCTGCGTGCCGAAGAAGCTGATGGTCTATGCCTCGCATGTCGCGCGTGACATCGACGATGCCAAGGGTTTTGGTTGGACAATACCGACCGCGAACTTCGACTGGTCAGCTTTCATCGCTGCGAAGGACAAGGAGATTGCCCGGCTCGAGGCCATCTACACCACCAATGTGGAGAAGCCCGGCGCGAAGGCCGTGAAGGCCCGCGCGGTGCTCTTGGATCCGCATACGCTGAAGCTCAGCACTGGCGAGACGGTCCGCGCAAAACATATTCTGATTGCGACCGGTGGCACGCCAAATCACGGCCCTGCAATCCCCGGCATCGAGCACGTCATTTCGTCCAACGAGGTGTTTCATCTGCCGGAGTTGCCGAAGCGCATCGTGATCCAGGGTGGCGGCTATATCGCGCTGGAATTTGCCTGCATATTTGCCGGCCTCGGCTCGGCGGTCACCGTGATCTATCGCGGCGACAACATCTTGCGCGGCTTCGATGAGGACGTCCGCGCCCATGTCCGCAAGGAGATGGAGAAGCAGGGCATCACCATCCTCACCGGTTGCACGGTGAAGGCCGTCGACAAGAATCGTCATGAGTTCTGTGCCCATCTCTCAGACGGGGCCAGCATCGCGGCCGACCAGGTTTTGTTCGCCATCGGCCGTCATGCCAACACGAGGGATCTCGGTCTCGACAAGGCCGGCGTCACCATGCGGCCCATCGACGGCTCGATCGTCGTCGATGATTTCTCGCGAACCAACGTGCCGCACATCTATGCGGTGGGCGACGTCACCAACCGTGTGAATCTCACGCCGGTGGCGATCCGCGAGGGGCATGCCTTTGCCGATACCGTGTTCGGCGGCAAGACCGTCCGGGTCGATCACGGCAACATCCCGACCGCGGTATTTACGCAGCCAGAAGTCGGCACCGTCGGCATGACCGAAGATGAGGCCCGCGCGGCGTTCACCCATGTCGATATCTACAAGACCGATTTCCGCAGCATCAAATCCACGATTTCAGGCAGCGACAGCCGCGTGCTGATGAAGCTGATCGTCGATGGCGCCAGCGATGTGGTGGTCGGCTGTCACATCGTCGGGCCCGAGGCAGCGGAGCTGATTCAGATTCTTGGCATCTGTATCAAGCTGAAGGCGACAAAAGCGGATTTCGATGCGACGGTCGCCGTGCATCCAAGTGCCGCGGAAGAGCTGGTGACCATGCGCACGCCCACCGCACGCTACGTGCGGGAGGCCGCGGAGTAGGGCATTCTTCGGCTCGGATGCTGCGACGGATTATGCCTCGCTGATCCTGGCGATATCGTCATCCATCTGCAGCCATTCGGCGGCACCGCGCCACAATGTGTCGCGGTGCTCGGGTCGGAAGAATCCGCTATGTCCGATCCGCTCGCTGCCGGCTTCGATCGGCCGGATCGTATCGATGTCCGGCTTGATCGACGTGAAGCCCGCACACAGCATCTCCACCGCAGGCCGCGTCGCCCATGGATCGTCGGTAAAACACAACGCCCGCAATTTGCCGCGGTAGTGGGGAAAATTCACCAGCGCGCGCAGCGTCGCATCGTCGAAGAAGTAGCGGTCGCTGGTCACCCATCGCGACCATTGGAGCAGCACATCCTTCGGCAGATCGAGCCCGAGTCCGATTTTTCCGGGCGCATAGCCGATCATCTGCGTCAAAGCGGGGCCGACGAATCTCATCAGCGCATAGATGCGGTAGTTCTCCGGCGGCGTCATCAGCCGCCAAGTTCCGGCCTGTGCCGCAATGAACAAGGCGCGCGACACTTCCGTGTTGTTCGGGATCAGTCCCAGCGCCTGGCCGCCGAAGGAATGTCCGACATAGCTGAGTGGCAGTTTGTAGCGCGCGCGCATCCAATTCACTGCCGCGGTGACATCCAGCGCTGCCCAGTCGGTCATGCTGGCTTTAAAGCCGCGCAGCGACGTGGCGCGTTTGGGGCGGGAGTCGCCGGTGCCGCGATAATCGTAGGTCAGCACGGCGCAGCCACGCTTCGCCAGATAGCAGGCAAAGCCGCGATAGATTTTCCGCGGCACGGCAGTGGCCGAATTGATCAGCACGGCATGGGTGCGGACGCCGCGTGGCAGATACAGCGTCGCACCCAATGCAAAGCCGTCCATGGCCTCGATCGTGATGTCGTCGGAAAACGCGTCATCTGTTATGGCATCCGCCACTGTCATCCCTGAATTCCCCCATGCCGGTTCAAGCAAAGGCGAATTCGGCAGGTCGTGCAAGGGCTTGAAGCGCAACGCCGGGATTGCTCGCGCTGGATTTCCAACTGGCGGAGCCTATATGACCCATGTATAACGCGGCCTTCGCAGCCATAAGGCGCGGTTTTCAGGAGACAATTTCATGTCCGAGCGGTGGACACCCGAGAGCTGGCGGGGCAAGCCCGTCATGCAGATGCCGGCCTATCCGGATGCAAAGGCCCTGAGCGACGTCGAGGCGCAGCTCGCCACGTTTCCGCCGCTGGTGTTTGCCGGTGAGGCCCGTAATCTGAAGAAGCAGCTCGCCCGCGTGGCCAACGGCGAGGCTTTCCTCCTGCAGGGCGGCGATTGCGCCGAGAGCTTCGCCGAGCACGGCGCCAACAACATCCGCGATTTCTTCCGCGCCTTCCTGCAGATGTCGGTCGTCCTCACTTATGCCGGCGCGCTGCCGGTGGTCAAAGTGGGGCGTATCGCCGGGCAGTTCGCCAAGCCGCGTTCGTCGCCGATGGAGAAGGCCGACGGCCAGGAATTGCCGAGCTATCGCGGCGACATCATCAACGACATCGCCTTCACGTCAGAATCCCGCGTGCCGGATCCGCAGCGCCAGCTGATGGCCTATCGGCAGTCGGCGGCGACGCTGAATCTGCTGCGCGCATTCGCGACCGGTGGCTTCGCCAATCTCGGCAGCGTGCACCAGTGGATGCTCGGCTTCCTGAAGGATTCGCAGCAGTCCCGCCGCTATCAGGAACTGGCGGATCGCATCTCGGACGCGCTCAACTTCATGCGCGCCTGTGGCCTCGATCTCGAAGCCCATCCGGAATTGCGTTCGACCGATTTCTACACCAGCCACGAAGCGCTGCTGCTCGGCTATGAGCAGGCCTTCACCCGCGTCGATTCCACCACCGGCGACTGGTACGCGACCTCCGGCCACATGCTGTGGATCGGCGACCGCACCCGTCAGCTCGACCACGCCCACGTCGAGTATTTCCGCGGCATCAAAAACCCGATCGGCCTGAAATGCGGCCCGTCGCTGAAGCCCGATGAATTGCTGAAGTTGATCGACGTGCTGAATCCGGACAACGAGCCGGGACGCCTGACGCTGATCAGCCGGTTCGGTCATGAGAAGGTCGGCGATCATCTGCCGGGCTTCATCCGCGCGGTGCAGAAGGAAGGCCGGAAGGTGGTGTGGTCGTGCGATCCGATGCACGGCAACACCATCACGTCGAGCTCGGGCTACAAGACCCGCCCGTTCGACCGCATCCTGTCCGAGGTGAAGTCGCCCGCGCGATTTCCGACGAGGATCTCAACGACCGCTATCACACGGTCTGCGATCCGCGTCTGAACGCCGAGCAGTCCATCGACATGGCATTCCTGATCGCCGAACTGCTGAAGACCTCGCGCACTGGCAAGGAACAGCCGCTGCCGGTGGCTTTGGGGCTCTGATGTAAGGAGCGTCCGGGGTGAAGCGCCTCTGGCGAGCGACAGTCAACACATGGAACGGCCTGCGCTTCGCGATGCGATCGGAGCAGGCCGTTCGCGAGGAAGTGTTCGCGCTCGTCCTGTCGCTGCCGCTGGCGTTTCTGATCGGCACCACCATGGCCCGTCGCATCGAGATGATCGCCGTGGTCATGCTGGTGCTCACCGTTGAACTCCTCAACACCGCCATCGAAAAACTGGCCGACCGCGTCACGCTGGAGCATGATCCACAGATCGGCCGGGTGAAGGATCTCGGCTCCGCGGCGGTCGGCATTGCGCTTTTGCTTGCGGCCATGGTGTGGTTGTTCGCACTCGGCGAACGGGTAGGGCTGTTTTGATGTTGCGCGAGCCTTGCTTCTCCCTGTCCCGCTTGCGGAGGAGGGCCGGGATGGGGGCAGCTACACACGCGGACGTCACGTGGGGCACCCCCACCCTGACCCTCCCCCGCAAGGGCGGGAGAGGGAGCATGACCGGCATCGCTGAATCATGCAGTTGCGAATGACGAGCCCAAAGGCTTCAATATCCCCATGACAGATTCATCGCGCTTCACCATCACCCTGGCCCAGCTCAATCCCACCGTCGGCGACATCGCCGGCAATGCTGATAAGGCACGCAAGGCGCGCGCGCAGGCCAAAACCGACGGCGCCGATGTCGTCGTGTTGCCCGAACTATTCATCGCCGGCTATCCGCCGGAGGACCTCGTGTTGAAGCCGGCGTTTCAGATGACCTGTCGTGCCGCCGTGGAGGAACTGGCGCGTGAAACCGCCGATGGTGGCCCGGCAATGCTGATCGGCACGCCCTGGGTCGACGGCGGCAAGCTCTACAATGCCTGCGCGCTGCTCGATGGTGGACGCATCGCCGCCATCCGCTTCAAGGTCAACCTGCCGAATTACGGCGTGTTCGACGAGAAGCGGGTGTTCGCCCGCGGCTCGGTGTCCGGTCCCGTCACCATCCGCGGCCTGCGCGTCGGCGTGCCGATCTGCGAAGATACCTGGATGGAAGAATCCGCCGACTACGAGGACGTGGTCGAGACGCTTGCCGAGACCGGCGCCGAAATTCTGATCGTCCCGAACGGCTCGCCCTATGCCCGAGGCAAGAACGATCTGCGTCTGTCGGTGCAGGTCGCCCGCGTCACTGAGAGCCATCTGCCGCTCGTCTATCTCAACCAGGTCGGCGGCCAGGACGAACTGGTGTTCGACGGCGCGAGCTTCGTGCTCAACGGCGATCGTTCGCTCGCCGTCCAGTTGCCGTCCTTCGCCGAGAACATCACCACCATCGTGTTCGAGAAAATGGGCGATGCGTGGCGCTGCAGCGGCCCGATCGCAAAGCTGCCGGAGGGCGACGAGGGCGACTACGCCGCCTGCGTGCTTGGCCTGCGCGATTATGTGAACAAGAACGGTTTCCCCGGCGTGCTGATGGGCATTTCCGGCGGCATCGATAGCGCGCTGTGTGCGGCCATCGCCGTCGATGCGCTCGGCGCCGATCGCGTGCGCGGCATCATGCTGCCGTTCCGCTACACCGCGCAGGTGTCGCTCGACGACGCCGACAAGCTCGCCAAGGCGCTCGGCTTTCGTTACGAAATCCTGCCCATCGCCGAAGCCGTCAACGGCTTCGAGAATATTCTCGCCGGCACCTTCAAGGGCCTTGAGCGCGACATCACCGAAGAAAATCTGCAGGCGCGCACCCGCGGCACGTTGTTGATGGCCGTCTCCAACAAGACCGGCGCCATGGTCGTGACCACCGGCAACAAGTCGGAAATGTCGGTCGGCTACGCCACGCTGTATGGCGACATGAATGGCGGCTTCAATCCGATCAAGGATCTCTACAAGACCCAGGTGTTCCGCATCTCCACGTTACGCAATTCATGGAAGCCCGATGGCGCCATGGGGCCCGATGGCGAGGTGATCCCGAACAACATCATCATCCGTCCGCCCACTGCCGAGCTGCGCGAAAACCAGACCGATCAGGATTCCCTGCCGCCCTATGATATTCTGGATGCGATCCTCGAACGCCTGGTCGAGCGCGAGCAGCCATTGTCCGCGATCATCGCCGATGGTTTCGAGAAGGATGTGGTGCTGCGCATTGATCGCCTCCTCAACATCGCCGAATACAAGCGTCGCCAAGCCGCGCCGGGCGTGAAGGTTACGCGCAAGAATTTCGGCAGGGATCGCCGCTATCCCATCACCAACCGCTTCCGCGATCTGGCGCAGCCATTGCCCGAGCCCGACGAGGATCTGGTGACCCGGCCGGGCAAAGGGACCAGCGAGGCGTTCGAGCCCTGAGGTTCGCCGCCGTCGTTGTGAGTAACAAAGGATAGCGAAGCGCTGCTCATCTCCGCCGTCATTGCGAGGAGCCCTCGCGACGAAGCAATCCAGTCTTCACTTGCGGCCCTGGATTGCCGCGTGGCGGCGCTCCTCGCAAAGACGGAGCGGCTGTCAGTCGGTCACGCCACCACGCCAGCCTTGCGCAGCTGTGCAATATCGTTGGGGCTGCGGCCGATGCCGGCGAGGACTTCGTCCGTATGGGCGCCGAGCGCGGGGCCTTGCCACTTCACTTCGCCGGGCGTTTCCGAGAGCTTGGGCGAGATGCCCGGCATCTTCACGTCGACATTTCCGGGCAACGTCGCCGGCAGGATCATGTCGCGAGCGATGAAATGCGGGTCGCTGACGATGTCGGCGACGGAGTAGATGCGGCCCGACGGCACGTCCGCCGCCTCCAGCGCGGCGAGCACATCATCCATGCTGCGTGTGCTCGTCCAGTCCGAGATCGCTTGATCGATCATCGCCGTCTGCGGCACCCGGCCGTCATTGTGGGCGAGGGCGGGATCATCGGCCAGATCGGCGCGACCGGTCACCGTCATCAGCCGCTTGAAGATCGCATTGCTGTTGCCGGCGATGACAACGTATTGGCTATCCGCGGTCTCGTAAGTGTTCGATGGCGTGATGCCCGGCAGCGAGCCGCCAGAGCGGGTGCGGACATGGCCGTCGAGGGCATATTCCGGCACCGTGCTTTCCATCATGTTGAACACGCTCTCATAGAGCGAGACATCGACGATCTGGCCGCCGCCTTGCCCCGTTTTCACGCGCAGCAGCGACATCAGCGCGCCCATCACGCCATGCAGCGAGGCAAGGCTGTCGCCGATGGAGACGCCGACGCGTGCCGGCGGCGAGGCGGGATCGCCGGTGGTGTAGCGCAGCCCGCCCATGGCTTCGCCGATGGCGCCGAAGCCGGACTTGTCGCGATAGGGGCCGGTCTGCCCGAAGCCGGAAATGCGCACCAGCGTCAGATTGGGATTGAGCTTCGACAGGACGTCCCAGCCGAGGCCGAGCTTCTCCATGCCGCCTGGCTTGAAGTTCTCGATGACGACATCGGCCGAGGCTGCGAGATCACGCGCGATGGCCAGGCCTTCGGGCGATTTGAGATCGAGCGCGATCGACTTCTTGTTACGCGATTGCAGATACCACCACACCGACGTGCCCTGATGCAACTTGCGCCAGGTGCGCAGCGGATCGCCGGTGCCGGGTTGCTCGATCTTGATGACCTCGGCGCCAAATTCCGCAAACAGGCGCGCCGCAAACGGTGCGGCGATCAATGTGCCGAATTCGACGACGCGAATGCCTGCAAGTGGTCCGCTCAACGTGCGTTCATCCCATCCTGTGACGAACTACTGCTTCGTGTTGTTCGGCAAAAATTGCGGGCCGACCTGGCGGATCTGGCCGGGATTGCTCGGGGCTGCCGGCTGTTGCGCCGGCGACGGGGATGCATCGGGCGTCGCGTTCTTCTTCAGCGCCGCCGGCGTGCCCTTCTGCTGCGGCTGCGACATCCGCTTGGCGCGTTCTTCGGTGACGATGATATCACCGTTTTCGGCCGCGGCCTTGTCGTCGATGGATTTCAGCGCGTCTGCCCAGCTCTGGCCCTGTGCCTTGCAGGAGCACGACGGATTGAATTCAGTGCGATACTTGAACGCATTGGGGGACGACGAATAGGGCGCGCCTGAAATCGACACCGCCGCATTCATATCCTCGCCGGGATTGCGGAAGGTGTAGAGATTGGCATCCGTTGCCGGGCATTGCGCCTTGCAGGCGCGTTCGTCATCGGCGAAGCGGCCGGGCACCGTGGTGAACGAGATCGGGAAGTAATAACCGTCACAGGTCCGCACGCAGACGGTGCGATAGGTGCCTTGCGGCACATTGGTCATCATGGCGTCGCCGCCCGGCGGGATTTCGCCGGGGCTGGATTCGTTGTTGCCGAACAGGTTGCTAAGGAAGCCGCCGGGGCCGGAATTCTGCTGCGCGCTGCGCGCCGCGGCAGCATATTGTGGGCCGCACTGGTTCTGCGCCAGCGCCATCAGCACCGAGCGCCGCTGGCTGTCGCGATCGCTCGAGCCCGGTGTGCCCACGCGCAGGCGTTCGAGATTGTTCGTCATCTGATCCAGATTGCCGCGCATCTGCTGGATCTGGTTGTTGACCGGACCGCACTGTGCCGACTGGCCTGAGAATAGCGAGAAGAAGCCGGATGAGTCGCAGCCCATCCGCCGCGCCTGTTGCGTGACCCGGTCGAGTTCGGACTGCTGCTTGCTGACGGCATCTTCGTAACGCCGGATCTGTTCGGCGCGCCCGGGATCGAGACCGTTGCCGCGATCGATGGCCGCGAGCTGCCCTTCCAGCCGGCCGCAGATCGGATTGGCCGATTGCTGCTGCGGTGGCTGGCCGGGCGGATAGACCTGCGCGGGATAACCTTGCGCGGAAGCTTCGACGGCAAACGCAGAGACGCCGATCAAGGCGGCGCAAGCGAGGGTCCAGCGTGTGAGGGTAGCAGTCACGGGTAAAGACATATCCGGCCGATGAACGAGGAACGGGCGGGTGCGCGATCGACCGCGACCCGGGGCCGTCTGTGCCATATGCACGCGATGAAATTGCGGCGACGAGGGCGTCTCATAGCCGCTTCCGGCCGCGTGGTCACGCGATTCCGGCGCCGCAAAGCGGCCGCAAGCCCGTCACGCGTCTGCCGCAGCTGGTCGGCGCAAATGCGTCATCGGCGGCAGGTGATCGCCACGAACTCGTCGCAGCGGCCGCCTTTGCAACTGCTGCCCTGCGGCGAGATCGCGCCGGTGACTTCATCGGGATCGACCCGGCGATAGGCTACGGCCTGCGTGAATTCGCGTGACTTGCAATAAGACAGCGCCGCCGGCGCACCACATTTCTCGCCTTTGGCCAGGCACTGGTCGATGCCATAGCCATCGGATTGATTGGCGACGATGAACACGCGGGAATCGGCCAATGCAGCCGACGAGGCGACCGCGAAAATAGCGGTCAGAACGACAAATATGATTTTCATAACCCACCCGGACAATGAGGAGCCGAGTTCCACTCGATAAACCTCAATGGTTAACAAGGGTTAACCATGGCCGCCGGGTAGGCGGCATTTGCGGCCGAAATGTGCCGCCGGAGCGTCGTCCGACGTCGATCCCGCTCCTTGACGGTGAAACCGTGCTGCCGCATGGTGCCGCAATGAACGGTTTCCTCGCCATTTGTGGCATTTGCCGCGAGATTAAGCGCTAGCGATTCGCTGGCTGAGGCCGTCTTTTTCTCAACCGAGATCACCGGACGCCCGGCCGCCAAGCCGACGGACATCCCATGGAATTGCGCCTCTACGACACCTTGACCCGCGACAAACGGGTGTTCACGCCGATCGATGCCGGCAATGTGCGCATGTATGTCTGCGGCCCCACGGTCTATGACTTCGCCCATATCGGCAATGCGCGGCCGGTGATCGTGTTCGACGTTCTGTTTCGTCTGCTAAGGCACATCTACGGCGCCGACCACGTCACTTACGTCCGCAACATCACCGACGTCGATGACAAGATCAACGACCGCGCGCTGCGCGATTATCCCGGGTTGCCGCTCAACGAGGCGATCCGCAAAGTCACCGAAAAGACCGCCGATCAGTTCCAGGCCGATGTGAAAGCGCTCGGCTGCCTGCCGCCGACGGTGCAGCCGCGCGCCACGGAATTCGTGCTGCCGCGGCCGGACGGCAAGACCGACATGGTGACGCTGATCCAGCAACTGATCGCGCGCGGCCATGCCTATGAAGCCGAAGGCGAGGTTCTATTCGACACGCAGTCGATGCCGGATTACGGCGCGCTGTCGGGCCGCAAGCTCGAGGACCAGCAGGCCGGCGCGCGCGTCGCCGTCGACGCCCACAAGAAGCATCCCACCGATTTCGTGTTGTGGAAGCAGTCGTCACCCGAAGAACCCGGCTGGGATTCGCCATGGGGCAGGGGCCGGCCCGGCTGGCACATCGAGTGCTCGGCGATGTCGGCCGCCTATCTCGGCACCACCTTCGACATCCATGGCGGTGGCCTCGATCTGATCTTCCCGCATCATGAAAATGAAATCGCCCAATCGCGCTGCGCCCACGGCAGCCATGCGATGGCAAATTACTGGATGCATAACGGCTTCCTGCAGGTCGAAGGCGAGAAGATGTCGAAGAGCTTAGGCAACTTCGTCACAATCCGCGAACTGCTCGATGACTGGCCGGGTGAGGTCTTGCGCTTGAACATGCTCAAGACCCATTACCGGTCGCCTGTTGACTGGACGGTCAAGGGACTCGAGGAGAGTGCCAAGACTCTCGACGACTGGTATTGGATCGCAGCTGATACGATAGGCGGCGAGATTTCCAAGAAGGTCAGCGACGCACTCGTTGACGACTTGAACACGCCGCAGCTCGTTGCCGCTTTGCACGGTTTGCGTAACAGCGCGGCCGCTGGAGATGAGTCCGTCAGGGCCACATTTGCAGCGTCTCTTCGCATGCTTGGCTTTTTGTCGGAGAGTGCCGTCGACTGGAATAATCGCAAGCAACAGGCCAGCGGTGTCGATGCTGCAAAGGTTGATGCCTTGCTCGCCGAACGCACGGCCGCCCGTGCCCGCAAAGACTTCAAGGAATCCGATCGCATTCGCGATGAACTCGCGGCGATGGGTGTGGTGATCAAGGATTCCAAGGACGGCACCACCTGGGAGATCGCGCGATGAGCCGTCCTGACACGCCGTTTCCAAAGCACTGGAAATACTACATCGCCATCAAATGGGCTTTGATCGTCGGCGCGATCGCGCTGGCGCTCAAACTTGTCGGTTATTGGTGAGCGCAATGGCAACATCGAAAGACAAGCCCGGCCTGCGTCCGTTCCTTCCCGAAGACACTGCGATTGCCGCGGCGATCTATGTCGCCAGCATCGCGGACTTGACCGGTGAGGATTACACCGAGGCGCAGCAAGAAGCCTGGGCGCAGGCCGGCGACGATGAGGCCAGTTTCGGCAAACGTCTGGCATCGCAGCTCTCGTTGATCGCGACGCTCGATGGCATTCCGGTGGGTTTTGCCTCGCTGAAGGGCGCGGGTCATATCGATCTGCTTTACGTGCATCCGAATTCGGTCTTGCAGGGCGTCGCCACAACATTGGTCGATGCGCTGGAAAAACTCGCCGGTGCCCGCGGCGCGACGACGCTGACGGTGGATGCCAGTGACACCGCGCTCGAATTCTTCATGAAGCGCGGCTACATCGCCACCCAGCGCAACAGCGTGCCTGTTCACGACGAGTGGTTGGCCAATACGACGATGAAGAAGGCGCTGGGCGGCTAGCCGCCGTCATTGCGAGCGTAGCGAGCAATCCAGAAGCCAAGCGTAGAAAGACTGGATTGCTTCGTCGCTACGCGTCTCGCAATGACGAAATAGAGGTCACAGCCGCGTCGCGACATCCGGTGCGAGCTTGTTGCCTTCGTCCGGCGCCTTGGCGGCAGCGGAGCGCAGGCGCGGCAGGATGTCCTCGGTGCGATCGGCCGTCAGCACGTCCAGCGGCAGAGTTGGCCGGATAAACGCCGTGCTGCGCATGTGGCTGAGCAGCGTCAGCAGAGGCTCCCAGAACCCTTCGACATTTGCCAGCAGGATCGGCTTGGTGTGGCGGCCGAGCTGCTGCCAGGTGAGCTGCTCGACCAGTTCTTCCAGCGTGCCGATGCCCCCGGGCAGAGCGACGAACGCGTCCGACCGCTCGAACATCAGACGCTTGCGCTCATGCATGTCGTGGGTAACGATCAGTTCCTGGGCGCCGGCCAGCGCATTTTCGCGCTTGGTGAGAAATTCCGGGATGATGCCGGTGACGTGGCCGCCGTGGTCCAGCACCGATTTCGCGACCGCCCCCATCAGGCCGATGGAGCCGCCGCCATAGACCAGGCCGATGCCGCTCTCGGCCATGGCCTTGCCGAGGCCGACCGCCGTTTCGACGAATTTGGGATTGGTGCCGGGGCCGGAGCCGCAATAGACGCAAATTTTTTTAATCGTGCTCATGATTTGGCATGTGGCATCGCCCCGTGACACGGTCAAGACGCGGTCCGCGCGCGCAGCCAAATTGATGTCGATCAAGGCCTTGCGGAGGTAAATGAATCTCCAAAAAGGTGCGACAATCGGTCAAAGCACCTATATGAGCCTGATGACAACCACGTTCCCTCCTGCGCGGCCCGGCGCCGTTGCTTGTTTACCGCCGGGCGCAATTCATGGCTGATCCCACACCTATCGACGACAAGAGTCCGGCGCCGGCGTTGGAAAGTGCGACGCTGCTCGGCACGCTCAAACATTTGTGGCCCTATATCTGGCCGAGCGACCGCGCCGACCTGAAGCGCCGTGTCGCCTGGTCGATGGTGCTGCTGCTGATCGCCAAAGTCGCGACGCTGATCGTGCCGTTCACCTTCAAGTGGGCGACCGATGCGCTGAGCGGGACCGGCACCGCGCCGGTTGCGCCGTCGAACTGGATGCTGTGGCTGATCGCGTCGCCGATCGCGATGACGGCGAGCTACGGTCTGGTCCGCGTGCTGATGGCGGTGTTCACCCAGTGGCGCGACGGCATCTTCGCCAGCGTCGCCATGCATGCGGTGCGCAAGCTGGCTTATCTGACCTTTGTGCATATGCACGAGCTGTCGCTGCGCTTTCATCTGGAGCGCAAAACCGGCGGCCTGACGCGCGTGCTGGAGCGCGGCCGCACGGGCATCGAGGTCATCGTCCGCATGGTGATCCTCCAAGCGATCCCTACCGTGGTGGAACTGGCGCTGGTGATGGCCGTGCTGGTCTGGCAGTTCGACTGGCGCTACGCCGCCGTGGTGGCCCTGACGATCGGCATCTATTGCTGGTTCACCTATGTCGCGACCGAGTGGCGGATCGAGATCCGCCGCCGCATGAATGAATCCGACAGCGATGCGAATACCAAAGCCATCGACTCGCTGCTGAATTACGAGACGGTGAAATATTTCAGCGCCGAAGCCCGCGAGGCCGAGCGCTATGATCGCAGCGTGGCGCGCTACGAGCGTGCCAGCGTCAAGACGTACACATCACTAGCCGTGCTCAATGCCGGGCAGGCGGTGATCTTCGCCATCGGTCTGACGCTGACCATGATGCTGTGCGTCACCGGCATCCGCAGCGGCACCCATACGGTGGGCGATTTTGTCCTGGTCAACGCCATGATGATTCAATTGTACCAGCCGTTGAATCTGGTCGGCATGATGTATCGTGAGATCAAGCAGGCGATCATCGACATCGAAAAACTGTTCGGTGTGCTTTATCGCGACACCGAAGTGAAGGACCGTGCGGACGCAAAACCACTGCAGGTTGGATCGGGCGCGATCCGCTTCGATGACGTGCGCTTCTCGTATGATCCGGAACGGCCGATCCTGAAGGGGCTGAGCTTCGAAGTGCCGGCCGGCAAGACGGTGGCCGTGGTCGGCCCGTCCGGCGCCGGCAAGTCGACGATCTCGCGCCTTCTGTTCCGTTTGTATGATGTCTCCGGTGGCCGCATCACCATCGACGGTCAGGATATCCGCGACGTCACGCAGTCGTCGTTGCGCGCAGCCATCGGCATGGTGCCGCAGGATACCGTGCTGTTCAACGACACCATCCGCTACAATATCCGCTACGGCCGCTGGGACGCCACCGACGACGAGGTGGAGGAGGCGGCCCGGATGGCCCAGATCGATCCCTTCATCCGGATGGCGACCAAGGGCTATGAGACCGAAGTCGGCGAGCGCGGCCTGAAATTGTCGGGCGGCGAGAAACAGCGCGTGGCGATCGCACGCACCGTCTTGAAGGCGCCGCCGATCCTGTTGCTGGACGAGGCGACCTCCGCGCTCGACAGCCATACCGAGCAGGAGATCCAGGATGCGCTGGAGAAGGTCTCCAAGGGCCGTACGTCGCTGGTGATCGCGCATCGGCTGTCCACCATCGTTGGCGCCGACGAGATCATCGTGCTGGAACAGGGGCGGATAGCCGAACGTGGCACGCATGCGCAGCTGCTGACCGCCGAGGGCCTCTATGCCAGCATGTGGAACCGGCAACGCGAGGCCGAGGCGGCGCGCGAGAAGCTGGCCCAGATCGGCGAGGATAATGCTGCGCCGAATCGGCGCCCGCTGCGCGGGGCGGACGGTGACGAAGAGCCCGCGGTGAGGCCTGACGCGGCGGAATAATCTCTGCTAAAGCAGCCTCAGATTTTTCTGAACACAGGTCGCAACAATCCATGTCCATCGCCAATTCCATCCGTGGCCAGATCCCGCCGATCCATAAGGAAGGCTATCCGTTCATCGGCATTTTCGCGCTGGCGAGCCTGATTCTGTTCTGGATCTGGACGCCGCTCGGCTGGATCGGCACCGGCCTGACGGTCTGGTGTGCGCTGTTTTTCCGCGATCCGGTCCGCGTGACCCCCACACGCGAGGGCGTGGTGGTGTCGCCTGCCGACGGCAAGGTTTCGATGGTGCAGCCAGTGCTGCCACCTGCCGAACTCGGCCTCGGCGACCAGCCATTGCTGCGGATTTCGGTCTTCATGAGCGTGTTCAACGTCCATGTAAATCGCAGCCCCGTGGCCGGCCGGATCGAGCGCATCGCCTATCGTCCGGGCAAATTCATCAATGCCGAACTGGACAAGGCCAGCGAGGACAACGAGCGCAATTCGCTGGTGATCTCGACCTCCGGCGGTCGCATCGGCGTGGTGCAGATCGCGGGCCTGGTGGCGCGGCGTATCGTCTCGTTTGTGCGCGAAGGTCAGGTGCTCGAAGCCGGCGAGCGGTTCGGCCTGATCCGGTTCGGTTCGCGTCTCGACATCTATCTGCCGGAGGGTAGCAAGGCGCTGGTCTCGGTGGGGCAAACGGCAATCGCCGGCGAAACCGTGCTGGCGGACTTCCGCATCGGCGATGGCGGCCGCACCTACCGGGTCGATTAAACGCATTGGCGGGCCTGCCGAAGGCCCGCCGGCGTTATCCTGCGACGTGGGCCGTCATGGCGCAGCCAAATCGGGTCTGCTAAGATCGTCGCATGCAAATGCCCGAGAGTTCACAGCCCCCCGAAATCCGTCGCCGCCGGTTCCGCACCATTCCGATCCGGATGCTGGTGCCGAACCTGATCACTTTGCTGGCCATTTGCGCCGGCCTGACCGCGATCCGGCTGTCCACCGAAGGTCGGATGGAACTGGCCGTCGCGGCGATCGTGTTCGCCGCGGTGCTTGACGGGGTCGATGGCCGCATCGCGCGCATGATCAAGGGCCAGTCAAAATTCGGCGCTGAGCTGGATAGTCTCGCCGATTTCGTCAATTTCGGCGTGGCGCCGGGATTGATTCTGTATTTTTGGCAGCTGCACGATCTGAACAATGTCGGCTGGATCGCCTCGATGGTGTTCGCGATCGCGGGCAGCCTACGTCTGGCGCGTTTCAATGCGACCATGGACGATCCTGACAAACCGGCTTTCGCGGCCAATTTCTTCACAGGCATGCCGGCGCCGCTCGGCGCCATCACGGTGATGCTGCCGGTCTATCTGTCGTTCCTGGACATACCGATGCCGCCTGCTGTGATCACCACCGCCTATGTGCTGGTGATCGCCTTCCTGATGGTGTCGCGTCTCCCGGTATTCTCGGGCAAGGCCGTGAACATGCGGGTGCCACGCGAACTGGTGCTGCTGATCTCGGCTACGGTGGTGCTCTTCGTGGCGCTGCTGATCGGCTATCCCTGGCATATGCTGTCGATCATCTCGATCGCCTATCTCGCCAGCCTGCCGTTCGGCTGGCGCTCCTATCGCGATCAGGAGCGTGCTCTGGCGGCGCGGACGGCGGCGACTGAGCCGGTCAAAGCCGAAGACACTCCGCCTGCATCAGAGGATCGGCCAACGCCTCTGCCCTGACCGGGCGCATTACAAACATCCGGCAACGACCGGAGCAAAAATCAAAAAGGGAGAAACACCGTGACCAAGCCCGATACCATGCTGCCGGCATCCGTGCTCGACGCGCTGCGTCGCTACGACACGCCGACGATCTGCAACGCGCTGGAGATCGTGGCGCCGGAGCGCCGCTTGATCGGCTACACGACGCGGCCATTGGTCTGTCCGTTCCCAAACCTCCCGCCGATCGTCGGCTATGCACGCACCGCCACCATCCGCGCCACGGTGGCATCAGGCCTGCCGGCGGCCGAGCAGAAGGCGCGGCGGCTGGCTTACTACGATTACGTCGGCAGCGGCGCCGGACCGCAGATCAGCGTGATCCAGGATATCGACGGTCCCGACGCCGGCTATGGCGCGTTCTGGGGCGAAGTGAACAGCGCGATCCACAAGGCGCTCGGCTGTCTTGGCGTCATTACCGACGGTTCGATTCGCGACATCCCGCAATGGGCTGAGGGCTTTCAGGCATTGGCCGGGTCGCTGGGGCCGTCGCATGCCCATGTTCATGTCACCGATTTCGGGCAAGAGGTGCGGGTGGCCGGCATGACGGTGGCATCCGGCGATCTGATCCATGCCGACAGTCATGGCGCGGTGGTCATCCCGCCTGATGTCGCCGCGAAACTACCGGATGCTGCAGAGCTTTGCGCTCGGCGTGAGGAGCCTATCCTTGCGGTTGCGCGCGACCCGTCCTTCTCGATGGCCAAGCTGCGGGATGCGATGGCAAAGGCCGCCGAGATTCACTGAGGAATATGGCTGCGGTGTAAGAGTATGCGGAGACGGCGACGCCTCCGCATTTTTCGTTCCGACCGCCGATTTATCCCATTAATTGCTGGTTAATGCGGGGTGAACGGTAACCCGTCCTTAATCGCCGTGTCGTTTAGTGGACCCGTGCGCTCGTTGGGGGCGCGCCGCCGTCCAGGACGGGCGTCGGTCGGTACGCGTTGCGTCGGAGCAGACATGGATATCACAACACTCATCGGTTTCGTCTCCGGCGTCATCGTGCTGTGTACCCTGGTGCTGATGGGCGGCAGTTTCGGGATGTTCTATGACATCCACGCCGTCATCATCATTTTCGGCGGGTCGTTCGCGGCGACGCTGATCCGTTTTCCGTTGTCGTCGATCCTGCATGGCATTCCGCTCGGCGCCAAATTCGCTTTCACGCTCAGCCGCCTGAACGCCCGCGACCTCGTCGACGAACTCGCCCGCATCGCCGAGATCGCGCGTAAGCAAGGGCCCGTTGGGCTGGAAAAAGTCGAGACCAACGATCCGTTTCTGGCCAAAGGCATCCGCTTTGTAGCCGACGGCTACGACCTCGAATTCATCCGCGACAATCTCGAGCGCGACCGCGACAACTTCCTCATGCATCTCGACGAAGGCTCAAAGATCTATCGCGCCATCGGCGATTGCGCGCCTGCCTTCGGCATGATCGGAACGCTGCTCGGCATGGTGCAGATGTTCTCCAACATGTCGGATCCTTCGAAGCTGGGACCGTTCATGGCGGTGGCGCTGTTGGCGACGCTGTATGGTGCGGTGGTCGGTAACCTGGTCTGTCTGCCGATCGCCGACAAGCTGCACGTCAAGGTGCTCGACGAGGAAACCAATCGCACGCTGATCATCGACGGCATCCTGATGATCCGCGATTCCAAGAGCCCGGCGCTGGTGCGTGAAATGCTGCTCGCCTATCTGCCGGAGAAGCATCGCCACGAAGAGGGTGAGCCGGTCCCGGCCTGACGGCAGGGATCTGCGGAGTAGCGGCAGATGGCGAAGAAAAAGCGCGGCGAGGCACATGGCGGTCACGGCTGGTTCGTGACCTTCGCCGATCTGATGGCGCTGCTGCTCAGCTATTTCGTGATGCTGGTGGCGTTCTCCAGCCCCGACGGCGCCAAGCTCAAGATTGTCGCCGGTTCGGTGCGCGAGGCGTTCGGCGTACAGAGCGACGCGCGCTATTCCGGCGTGATCGAATCCGACGGCCTGCCGACCCGCGGCATGACCAAGAACACCGATCACGTCGCTCCGCAGGACGCGTCCAACGTGACCAGCCCTGACGAGAAATCCGCGACCGCGCGCCCCTCGGGCGCCAAGTTGAAGATGGACCGCGAATTCGCGCTGGCTTCGGCCTCGCTGCGACAGGCACTGCAGGACATGCCTGAGATCACCGAGATCTCGAAGAATATCATGTTCGAGGAAACCAAGCAGGGCCTCAATCTCGAGATCATCGATCAGAACGGTCGCTCGATGTTTGCCGAAGGCTCCAAGGCGCCCTATGAGCGCACCCGACAACTGCTGCAGAAACTCGCGGCGCCGCTGAAGGCGACGCCGCTGCGCGTGGCCATCGTTGGTCACACCGCCGCCGGTTTCGTGCCGTCGCGCAACGATTACGATGCGTTCGACCTGTCGTCGGATCGCGCCAATGTCGTCAGGCAGATCCTCGAGCGAGAAGGGCTGCCGCCGTCTCATATCTTCTCGGTGACCGGCAAGGCCGACAGTCAGCCGCTGTTTCCGGACGATCCGACGATGGCAGCCAATCGTCGGATCGTCCGGAAACAGCGGCTGACTGTCGGCCTTGCCGGTCACCGAGAAG
>SDZE01000321.1 GCA_004173095.1 Bradyrhizobiaceae bacterium | reverse complement strand
CACCCCGGCCCTCCCCCGCAAAGGCGGGAGAGGGGGAAGCAAACGCAGATTGCTGAGCTGGCGTCCGCATGCTCACTTCGCCAGCTCCTTCAAGCCCAGACGGATGAGCATAGCCGTCTCGGCGCCCTCACCTGCGCTGCGCGAGGCGGCAGCCACAGCGGCGGACGCTTGCGGCTGGCCGTAGCCGAGATTGACCAATGCAGAGATCGCATCCCTGATCGCACCGGGCGCATTGTCATCGGCGACGGCACCGGCGAGCTGGGCGATAACGGGATCGACGGAGGCGAAGGCCGGCGCCTTGTCCTTCAATTCGGTGACGATGCGCTCGGCGACTTTCGGGCCGACGCCGGGCGTGCGCGCGATCGCGGCCTTGTCGCGCAGCGCGATGGCATTGGCGATTTCGGCCGGCGTCAATGTGGACAGCACCGCGAGTGCCACCCGCGCGCCGACGCCCTGCACGGTCTGCAGCAGGCGAAACCATTCGCGCTCCATGTCGGAGCGAAAGCCGAACAGTCTGATCTGGTCTTCGCGCACATAGGTTTCGATCGACAACACCGCCGCTTCACCAGCCTGCGGCAAGGCCTGCAGCGTGCGCGCGGAGCAATGCACCTGATAGCCGACGCCCTGCACGTCGAGGATCACATAGTCCTCGCCATAGGAATCGATCTGGCCCTTGAGCTTACCGATCATGCGCCCACCGCCTTGCGCAGCATGGCGCTGCGGCGATGATGGGCATGGGTGATCGCGATCGCCAGCGCATCGGCCGCATCGGCCCGCTTGAATTCGGCTTTGGGCAGCAGGATCTTCAGCATCACCTGAATCTGGTTCTTGTCGGCATGACCGGCGCCGACCACTGTTTTCTTCACGAGATTCGGCATGTATTCGGCGACATCGATGCCGAACATCGCTGGCGACATCATGGCGATGCCGCGCGCCTGGCCGAGCTTCAGCGTCGCCGCGCCGTCCTTGTTGACGAAGGTCTGCTCCACCGCGGCCTCCATCGGCTGAAATTCATGCAGCACTTTGGTGAGGCCTTCATGAATGCCGAGCAGGCGCATCGCCAGCGGCAATGTTTCCGGCGGCTCGACGGATCCGCAGCCGATATAGACAAGCCGGTTGCCTTCGGACTCGATCACGCCCCAACCGGTGCGGCGCAGGCCGGGATCGATGCCGATGATGCGAACGGGCGCGCGAATCGAGGACACGGTCATGTCGCCTTGATAGCCGCGGGACCAGGCGAACGAAATAGAAACGCAGCTGCCTTGGGCATCTGTCCCCTTTGGTGACGCACGAAACGGCGATCTCGCGGCGCCCTGGGGCGTCCGAGCTGTGAGCATCTCTCCCCGCAACAACGAGGGGAGGTGGCACGCCGCAAGGCGCACATGGGTGGACTGAACGCTGCCCGTGCCAGCTGGATCGCCAGCCGGCCTGAGCCGCGCAACGCCTTACGGCGCGCCACCGCGACGTCTTTCTAGCCGAAGGACCGTTCTTCCGGGTACTGGGCGCTCCCTCGCAAGGAAGCCATCCGACGGATTTCTCCGCCTTCACCCGCACCGCGTCCAGCCGCGCTCTAGCGGCAGACCCCCGTAGTGGGGCCGGACGGTGACCCTCGGCCACCCGAGTGCAAGAGGATACGTCATCCCCCGGCCCGCAGGCGCCGCATCTCCTTCCGCTTCAAGACGTCTCATGAAACGCCCCCTCACGAAAAAGACGAGCGGGATCATGCCAGCGAAAGGAATTTTGTCAAGAACAAAATAGGAACGATCTGACTGGTCATTCCCGGGCCGGCCGACGCCGCAGGCGGCGGGACGGAGCCCGGAATCTTGGAGTGCTGATCACCTCCGACCCCACGTGAGGAGAGAGGCGATCAACACTTCCAGATTCCGGGTGCGCTCGCAGGCGAGCGCCCCGGAATGACGAGCGTGCGGGTCACCCCTGTCCGGGATCGCTTGCCAGCACGCCCTTCACGGCCTGTGCCCAGCCTTTCAGCTTTCGGCTGCGCGTGGCTTCGCTCATGGCCGGCTTGAAGCGGCGCTCGAGGCGCCAGTTGTCGGCGAATTGTGCGGGTTCGGGAAACACGCCGGCGCTGAGGCCGGCGAGATAGGCCGCGCCAACGGCCGTGGTCTCCTGAATCATCGGGCGATCCACCGGCGCGTCGAGCAGGTCGGCGAGGCGCTGCATGGTCCAGTCCGACGCCGTCATGCCGCCATCGACACGCAGCACCACGGTGGCGGCGTTGACGTCGGGCCAGTCGGCGCGCATCGCCGCATAGAGATCGCGGGTCTGGTAGCAGACGCTCTCCAGCGCCGCATGCGCGATCTCGGCCGGCCCGGTATTGCGCGTGAGCCCGAACAAGGCGCCGCGCACATCCGGATTCCAGTACGGCGCGCCGAGGCCGACAAAAGCCGGCACCAGATAGACCGATTGCGACGAGTCGTTCTTATCCGCCAGGGGTCCGCTTTCCGCAGCATTCTTGATGATGCCGAGGCCGTCGCGCAGCCACTGCACCGCAGAGCCAGCGACGAAGATCGACCCCTCCAGCGCATAAGTGCGCACGCCCTTCAACTGATAGGCCACGGTGGTGAGCAGCTTGTGCTGCGACACCACCGGCGTGGTGCCGGTGTTCAGCAGCGCGAAACAACCGGTGCCGTAAGTGGACTTGATCATGCCCGGCGAGAAACATGCCTGGCCGATGGTCGCGGCCTGCTGATCGCCGGCGATGCCGCCGACCATGATGCTGCCACCGAACAGATCGGTGTTGCCGAAATCCGCCGACGAGTCCCGCACCTGCGGCAACATCGCCCGCGGCACACGCAACAGCTTCAGCAGATCATCGTCCCATTCGCCGGTGTGGATGTTGAACAGCTGCGTGCGCGAGGCATTGGTGGCATCGGTCGCATGCACGCGGCCGGCGGTGAGGCGCCACAGCAGATAGCAATCCACCGTGCCGAACATCAGTTCGCCACGCTCGGCGCGGGCGCGCGCGCCGGGGACATGATCGAGAATCCACGCGACTTTGGTGCCGGAGAAATAGGGATCGATGATCAGCCCGGTGCGCTCGGTGATGAACGGCTCCTGCCCGTCCGCCTTCATGCGTGCGCAGACCTCCGCGGTGCGGCGATCCTGCCAGACGATGGCGCGATGCACGGCCTGGCCGGTGACGCGATCCCACACCACCACCGTCTCGCGCTGATTGGTGATGCCGATCGCCGCGATGTCGCTGGCGCTGACATCGGCTTTGGCCATGGCCTCGCGGCAGACCGACAGCGTCGATGACCAGATATCCTCGGGCTCGTGCTCGACCCATCCGGAGGCCGGGAAATGCTGCGGGAATTCCTGCTGGGCCACGGCGGTGATCGAGAGATCGGCAGCGAAGATCATCGCGCGCGATGACGTGGTGCCCTGATCGATGGCCATCACGAATGACATGGAGGTTTATTCCCGGACGTTGATTGCTCGTGGG